>JAYEHB010000370.1:0-6124 GCA_034659375.1 Thermodesulfobacteriota bacterium | reverse complement strand
TGCAGCCATTTTGTTCGTCTTCAAGGCGTGATCACAGGAGCATAGTGAACTATGTGCCTGTGATCACAACGTAGAAGACGGGCAAAAGGGCAAGCAGGATGGGTAGATTATTTTTTGGAAGTTCCCTAAGACCCTGAAACACAACATGAGCCTTTTTGTTTTGGTTGTAATAAAGTATAAATTAAATTTCAATATTTTCATTAATTATTCACATGAATTTCTTCCTTTAAGATCATGGCCGCACCAAGAGCACCAATCATCTGTGGATTTTCAGGGGTAAAGATCTCTCTTCCAAGTTTTTGGGAAATCAATTTTCGGATACATGGATTTTTTGCCACACCGCCGGAAAACACAATCGCTCCCTTTGAAGAGACCCTGTTGATCATGCCCGCAGCCCGTTTAACAACACTGATATGCAGTCCACGGGCAATCTCTTTACGGTCAGCACCCCTTGCTATCAGTGAAGTCACCTCAGATTCAGCAAATACAGTGCACATGCTGTTGATGCTCAGGTCTTTTTCAGCCTCCAGGGCAGCTGATCCAAACTTGTCAATTGAAAACCCGAGATTTTTTGCCATAATTTCTATAAACTTACCGGTTCCTGCAGCACAGCGGTCATTCATTTCAAATTTTTTAACCCGCCCGTTTTTATTAAGGGCAATGGCTTTGCTGTCTTGCCCACCGATATCCAGAATGGTTCCGGCATCCTGAAAAAAGGCCAGAACACCTTTTGCATGGGCTTTAATTTCCGTGACGGTTTTGGTGTTTTCAAAGGCTGTTTCAAACAGATTGCGGCCATAGCCCGTGGCCATGATGCTGTCATATTCAACACCTTGAAGAATCTTTTTTGCCTGGGTGATCGGATCAAATCCAGTATCTGCCTGACGGGTTTCAATAATTTTTTTTCCCTTTATTACCACCAGTTCGATGGTTCGTGACCCTATGTCAATGCCGGCAAATCGCATTTATGAATCCTCCTGTATCCTGAAAAAACTTCATTGTTTCTGAAATATTCTTTTGATCTTTTTTCCAAATCATCTCCAAGAGTTACCAACATCAGCCATACGTTTGTTGCGTGGTTGAGCAGTTTGGCAATTTGATTCCTTTTTTTATGAAAGGCATTAATAACTTTTTCCATCTCTTTTCTGGATTCCGTGGTAAAGGCAGACAGTCCGATTATAGAAGGGGAATATTGCTGATAAGCTTGTATAAAGGTTCCCTTCTCTTTTTCTGCATCAAGATCAGCCAGACAGCACTCACCAAAGTTTTTAAAATATGCAAGACTTTTCAATTTCACTTTTCATTTTCCATCTTTGGTTTATATGAAAGTCCTTTTAAACGACTGTAATCATTGACTTTCATTTTTTGTTGTGGGCAAATCTGGGTGAAATACCAGATCTGCCCGTGGCAGTTATTTCAACAACTCCACAAACGCTTCCACCCTGGTCTTGAGCTGTCCCACATCTTCCATGCTGTAATCGGTATCAATGCGCAGGCAGGGAATATTCTTTTCCTCAAGAGCCTTTTCAACAGGCATTGCCTCCATAAGATAGGGCTGGCAGAACTGCAGACCATAATGGATGACACCGTCAGCCTTATAGGTTCTCGCCATATCCACGATATGTCCGAGCCGGTCTTCATTGGGAGTGAAAGTTGCGCAATCCACTTTAAAATATCGATCAATAATGGCATCCATCAGTTCATCAACACTCGTTCCGGAATCCTTTGTAAGGTTTCTGGCTCCCCGCTCTCCCACGCAGGATTCCTCACCCACGATGACAGCACCGGATGTTTCGACAATCCACGGAAGTTTCCAGTTGGGTACTGCCATGGGACAGCCTGAAAAAAGAATCCTGGGCGTGTTTTCAGGTGCAGCACCCTGATTTGCCTTAATCCGTTTTTCCAGCTCATCACATATTTTGTTTAATGATTCAGTAAACCTGGCCGGGTTATCATAAAAGAACACCTGGTTTGCCAGAAGGGCATCCAGCCCTGAAATGGGAACCGGATCAGCCTTTCGAAGCGATGATAATCGGTGGAGGGCAGAACGTTTGGCATTAACGGTCTTAACTGCATCTTTCAGGGAGTCCGTGGTAATGGTCACGCCGGTAAGTTTTTCTACAGCTATTTTAAAACGGTCATATTCGGCCCGGAGAAGATCACGGCCCTTTTCTGATTTCATCTGGGGCAGGTCCATGACATAGAGGTTGTCAATTAGTGAGCCAAGAGATTCATAAGCCTTTTTTTTGCCGTCACAGGTATTTTCCCCGACAATCATATCCGCACTTTCAAGATAGGGACAGATTTTGCCAAGCTTGAACCCGAAAGCAGATTTTATCAAGGCACAGGTATTTCTTGGCAGGTATTTTTCAACCTCTTCAATGGCAAAATCTGCACCGGAACAAAGTCCGACAAGTGTTGCATTAGCCGCCAGCACAATTTCTTCGGGAACAAACACACAAAATGACCCGATGATTTTTCGGCCCTGTTTTTTTTCATCCATCAGTTCCTTGATCCTCAAGCCATGCACCTCGCTCATGACAAAATCAAAATATCCCATTCCTTCAGGCCGGTCCTTCTGGGCAAGGTAAATGTCTTTATAAGCATTTCCCAGAATGTCAAGCAGGGCATCATGGGCTTTTATGTCCAACCCCATCTCTTTCCACATGGATACATATTCATTACTCATCTTTATTCTCCTTTTTTCATTCTTAATTTTTTAACCGTAATTTTGAAAATAATCTATTCTCCCTCCGTTTCGATAAAATCAAGAGAGATTCCCCGTGCTTCAAGCATCTTTTTGAAAACATAGATAAAAATCCCGGATCTCTTTGTCAAGGTTACCTGGTCTATCTATAAATTCATCCTCCGTAATTAGGGATCTTCCAAAAAATAATCCACGCATCTTGCTTGTCTTTTTGCCCGTCTTCTGCGTTGCGCCAATGGGACATATTTCAATATGCCCCCATTACCGTGCCTTGAAGACGAACAACCCGATCATACAAATTGGCCTGTGCAATATACGTATATTATTTTCTTCCAGATCCCTTACAGGCTGATGAAAACCCGCCTTCTGAGCAATAGACGTGATTTGCGGCGGAATCACCGTCCCATACATGCCGGGCTCTCCATGATAAAATACCCTTTGTGCCGGACCGTCCATCAACACCTTTCCCCTGTGCATAACCACCGCCCGATCAAAATGGTCCGCACAGAAATCCATATCATGGGTAATGGCTATCACTGTTTTTCCAAGATTTTTAAGCATATTCACGATGGATGAAATTTTCTCCACCCCCCATCTGTCAATTGACAATTCACAATTCACAATTCACAATTCATAATTCACAATTCATAATTCACAATTCACAATTCATAATTCATACTTGTCCCATGGTAGGTTCGTCAAAGATTACTATATCAGTGTCCATCACGATCACGGAAGCAATGGCAACCATTCTCCTCTTGGCTGGTGAGAGATCTTGAGGATTTTTAGTGGCATGCTCCGTAAGTCCGGTCACATGGAGTGCATGATTAATTCCCGGGGCCGCCGTTTTTCCATATAGACCCATCAATTCAAGCCCATACCCGACTTCTTGTTTAACCGTCGGGCAGAAGATCTGGTCATCTGGATTCTGCCACAGGAAAAAATGGCAGCACCGACGTCGCACATCCAGACAAAAAACAGAATCGATCCTTGCCGGATGTTCGAAAAAGCATGCCGACTATTAACAGATTCTGAGCGGAACCTAATACGGAAGAGTCTCTGAAGTCAAAACGATAATACTGATGCAATGACCACTTGATATAGAAAAATTCAATTCTTGAAAAAAAATCAGGAACTAATTATGTTACGCCTGTAAATTCTGGTTAACAGGTAACGTAGATTGGTACTGTTATTTTGAAAAGGTTTATGTTATTTATCATCACATGAGAATTCTTCATATATTAAGCCAGACACCCGACTTTACCGGAAGCGGAAAATATATACAGGCTATAATGAAATGTGCAGCCGGGAAAGGGCATGACAATTTTCTTGTTGCAGGCATCCAGGAAAATTTTGTCCTGGACTCTTCAATCATCTCGCCTGAAAATACTCTTTTTGTAAGATTTAAAAGCAAAGAGCTTGATTATCCTATTCCGGGCATGAGCGATGTGATGCCCTATAAAAGCACTCTTTTTTCAACTCTTACAGAGGATCAGATAAAGAATTACAAAAGTGCTTTTAAAAAAGTGATTTTAAGGGCATATGAGATGTTTATGCCTGATATTATCCACACCCATCACCTCTGGGTTGCATCAAAAGTGGCAAGAGTGCAGCTTCCTGACCTTCCCATGGTTACCACCTGCCACGGCACCTGCTTGAGACAGTTTTCCCTGTGCCCCAACCTTGGGGAGGATGTAAAAAAATCATGCAGGAATATTGACAGGGTAATGTCCCTCAGCCATTTTCAGAAGCAAGAGATTCAAAGAATCCATTCCATTGATCCGGGAAAGATAGACATTGTGGGTGGAGGATATGATGATTCTTTGTTCTTTAATGATACAAAAGCATCCAAAGGAGTTGTTGAGATGCTTTATGCCGGAAAATTAAGCAGGGCAAAAGGCGTTCCATGGCTGCTGCAATCCTTAGATAAGATAAAGCACCTTCCATGGAGACTTCATCTGGCCGGGACAAGCAGCGGCAGGGAAAAGGAAGAATGCCTGAGTCTCGCTGGAAAATTAAATAACAGGGTAATTGTACACGGATCATTAAACCACAGAAAGCTTGCCACTTTGATGCGCAAAACCCATGTATTTATATTGCCCTCTTTTTTTGAAGGCCTGCCCCTTGTCCTTATGGAGGCACTTGCTTCGGGCTGCAGAATTATCACAACTTCTCTTCCCGGTACCAGAGAGGTTCTGGGAGATTCAAGCACCAGAATGGTTGACCTGGTGGAACTTCCCATTCTTGAAACCATTGATTCCCCCTATGAAAGGGACATGGTGCATCTTAGAGAAAGACTTGCCAGGGTAATTGAAAAAGTTGTGAAAAAAACAATTGAAAATCGTCAGCCAGACATGGAAGCAGCACTGAAAATCACAAAAAAATATACCTGGGAAAAGGTTTTTTCAAGAATTGAAAAAGTATATGAAAAGGCCTTTAAAAATTTTTGATTGATATTGCAGCAATATCATCATGGCACTTGAACCTTGGATAGAGAGTGCAATGGGGATCTTTTTTCTCCAGCCCTCTGATTTTCTCTTTTAAACCATGAAGACCAAGATCAAGATAATCATCAACCAGGGTGCTAAATTCCTTTGATTTTCCAGGAGTTTTTTTTGGTATTGAAAGCCCGTCAGTGAACAAAAGGATCTCCCTGGCCCGGTTAAGGGGCTCATATCCGTGATTTAAAAAGTTGTCTGCCTCTTTTTCACCATTTAATACTCCATAATTCTTATTCATTCCAGAGCGGGTTTTTCTGATCTGATCCATAAGGGTTTCACTTATCACGGTTTTACCGATCATGGTTTTCCCTGGTCCTGTTTTATCTGGTTTTGCAGAAATTTTTTCAGCTGCCATTTTCCACATGGTCAGGGTTTCATAATCATGGTCATCCTGTTCCACAAGTACCTTATAGGAATTATCCCGGTAAATGAGAATGATAAAACAGTCGCCTGTCTGTACCCATTCAAGCTTATTCTCTTTTATTCTGACAACTGCGGCACTGGTACTCCAGAGATTTTCTTTTTTTGAAAGATTCACACCGTGGTGGAGCATTTGATTGTAGATTGCCCTGTTTGCACCTTTGGCAAGCTTGACCAGGGGGTGACAGTTTTTTGCAAAAATTGAGCCGGCAGTGGAAGATGCAATTAACCCCCCTGTTTTGCCATGGCTGAAAATTTTGTTGTCAAGACTGGTTGCTCCGTCAAAAACGCCAAAAAGGTTTTTTTCAAGAACCATGGTGTCTTCGTTTGAATTTCCCGAACCGCTTTCAAGTATATAGTCTGTTTTCATAAAATTTATTCTCTTGTTTTATGTTGGAAGGAGTTTCAGTGTTCAGGAAAATTGATTTTCCCACAAGGTTGGCTGGGAGTTGTTTTATCCAGCTTACGTCAATGGAGGATTCTCCATGTTTTTTTT
>JAYEHB010000369.1:0-20970 GCA_034659375.1 Thermodesulfobacteriota bacterium | reverse complement strand
AAAAATAAAAAAGGGGATATATCATGAATATCAATAATATCAATGCACAGGCTGCACCACCGGAAGCAGTATCGGTTACAACAACTTTCACTCCTTCTGCTGCCCAGGTCAAAAGTGACACCGTAGAAAATCTGGATAAAATTCAGAAAACACAGACGTTACAGAACCAGACAAAGACAAAGGCAAAGGCAAAAGAACAAGAAGAAAAACCATCCTCCACTGAAGAGATGCAGGAATTGACAGAGGAGCTGAATGAATATATGGATGATCTCCAGACCAATCTTGGCTTTTATGTAAAGGAAGATAAAAAACATCAGATCATTGTTGAGATAAAAAACAGAAAAACGGACGAACTGGTAAAACAAATACCATCGGAAGAGCTGCTGACAATAAAAGAAAAAATGGAAGAACTCACAGGCCTTATTTTCGACGCAAAGGTATAATAAAGCAGGAAAATGGAGATGGTGGTATCAGGAAGACTCAAGAACATTGTGCTGATGGGAATAATTTGTATCTGAGATCACCACCTGCACAGTCTCATTATTTTCAGAATTTATAATTAGAGGTCCTATAAGATTAGCTGTGATTCTTTTTTTACTGTCTCTTTCAGAAATATTCACAACCACATAGATGATAAGATTCTCCTCTTTTACCCCTGTCCAGTCTCTTGCTGCAATAACGCTGTTTAAATCAAAATGATAATCAGGCTTAAAGAGAAAAGGACTCATAACCACAATGGCAAGGCTTGGCTCTTCAACAGATTGAAGCCAGCAGAAAGGTGCTGATTTTGGGTCTTCAAGAAGAGCAAACTGCTTAAACCCCGGAAAACCCGGCAGCCCTTCAGGCATGGTCAAAATTTTTTTCTCATCAATCTCTATTTCACCAAATTTTCTGGTATTTATATTCAATTTTATTTCTCCCTGGAAAATCTTTTTTTTATCAGTTCTGCTGCCTCGGCAATATCAGCAATATCTTTTTCTGCCGACGCAATATTTTCTTTTTGAATCTGTTCATAAATTTCCATTCTAAGTATAGTTATCTCTTTTGGAGCATCTATACCTATTTTTACACTGCCGCCTTCAACTTCAAGAATGCTGACAACAATATTGTCACCAATTTTTATCTTTTCCTCGATCCTCCGGGTCAGAACCAGCATTTTTTTTCCTTTTTCATATAACCGGCATGGCCGGAGCATGATATTCGCATCGGCCACAACAAAAAATGAAACTCCATGATTTTAAATAGTTCTGCGGAGTTTTATATAAACTGCCACGGGCAGACTTAGACCACCAGGGCTGCCCATGGCAGTTATAAATAATCGACCAGACTTATCTTGATCACCTTTGATGTTGAACTTAAAGATGCCTTATACGCATTTTCAATGGATGTCAGATCCATTACAGCCTTAATTATATCTGCATCTTCTATCATGGAACGCCTCTCTGTCAAACTTAAACTCACCTCTGTTGTCATTCTCTCCCGCACATCAAGACGATTGAACTTCATACCTGTATTCGCAATTCTTGAAGTTGTGTTATCATAATGGGTTTCAAGTCGTCCAAGGGTTCTTTCAATACCATAGGCATCATCATTTTCAAGATATTTTTTAAAATCAATCAAAGTGTTAACCAGACTCCATTCAACCTGGTCTGAGCTTTGGGACGGGATATCAATATCATCTTTGGGGTTAAAACCAAGGAGAGAGCCCATACCCTCGCCTGTACCGCCTTCAAGAACCGGTCGATTCTCCCCTGTACCCCATAAAAGACGAAATTCATCCAGATCCGTCCCAGCCTCTTTTATTGTGAACTTTCTTGTATAGGAATCAAAGGATACAGAATAATCAAGTCTGTTCCCCTTTTCAAGGGATTTTTTTTCCATGGCTTTTTCAATGGCACGGGCAATTTCTCCATGTTCTGTGTAATTACCCGGCTCAACAACTGCAGTCAAGTCTGTGACCTGTTTTCCATTTTCACCCTCTATTATCTCCTGGAAATCAATTTTATTATTTAATGAATCTATATTAATATTAACAAGGTCTTCATCACTTTCTGAAAATAAAACAACATCATCTGTATCGGTATCAAATCCAAGCGTTGCGGCTGCACTGTCAGATGCATTTTCACCTGTTTTCCACAACAGACTAAATGATGTAATATCAGCATCACTGCCCTTGACCATGAATTTACCAGTCCCATAATCATAGGAAACGTCATAGGCAGCATTATTGGGCGAGACACTTTTTAAACCTGTCTCAATCTCTGCTGCCACATCTTCAAGATCAGTATACTTACCTTCGGGGATATCAAAACTTACCGCTTCAGAGACTATTCCATTAATATTTGTCTCCTGAAAATCAATCACATTATTATCTGAATCAAATGAAACAAGGACCGGAGGGGTATCACTGCCGTAACTGGTATAACCTGCTTTGTCTGTTTCAAATCCTAAGGTATCTCCTATTGAATCAATGGGCCTGTCATTGAAAAGACGAAGTTCGTTTCCTCCTCCTGATGCACTCTGGATTATAAATTGCGGCGGATTAGCGGCATTATCATAGGAGACATCATAATCAATTGCACTGGCAGAAACATTTTCCATGGAATTTTCAATTTCATTAGTCAACTCTGTCATACTGGTGTAAGTGCCATGGGAGATAAAAGCCTGGAGGGTTCCGCTTGATACTCCTGCCATATCTATCTCCTCAAAATCCAGGATATTATTTGTTTCATCTATGGTAATGGAACAGTGAACAGGTGTGTTATCACTTTCCGGATATGTAACAGCGTCGTCAATTATATAATATCCAAGGGTTGCTCCGGCACTGGAACTGTTATGGCTGCCGCTTTTCCACAGTACATCAAGCTCATCCAAGGTTGATCCGTCTTCCCTGATATTAAAACGGCTTGTCTCTGAATCATAGGATACAGCATAATCTACATTATTGGCACTTTCATTCTCCAACTGAGTTTCAATCTCACTGGCAAGGGCATCCATATCAGTGTAATTTCCAGCAGTTATTCTTGCTGTAAGCTCTGCACTTGTTCCACCAATTGTAACAAGGGTGTCTATTATTGAACCTTTTCCAATGATTGAACCTGCGGTAAGTGTTGTCCCTGCCACAACAGCCATATTTGCACCTCCAAGTTCCACACCATCACCCGTTACATTCATATCTCCATTTAAAGCCGAGCCTGAAGATATTGTGATTTCAGATCCTGCCAGGGAAGAACCGCTGGCCATAACTCCTGAACTGGTTCCAAATGCCAGGACAGAGCCGCTGGTTAAAGTCAGGATACCATGGCTCAATGTGTCATCTGCTGCAACTGTGTAGACGCTGGCTCCGCTCATAGCAGTACCGCTGGCAAGCTCTGCCAGAGTAAGAACACCATTGCCGGTAAGAACTCCTGATGCTCCGCCGCTGGTTACAAGAGAAATCTGCTCTCCTGCTGCAAGAACAGTACCTGATACCAGGGTCGAACTCGAGGCTACAAAGGATCCAGCAGTTAAAGTACCACTGTTCCTCACATTAATATCCGTGGCAACCTGAAAATCTGCTGTTAAAGTTATTCCTGCACCAATAACTGAACCTGAACCCAGGACGGAACCTGCCGGTATCATGGAACCTGACTCAAAATGTGTACCGCTTGCCAGAATATTGTTGTCTATAACAATATCAGAGTTTATTCCATAATCAGCAGTAAAAACCGTACCGGCTGCTATGGTCTGGGCTGCATCAATGGGAAGGTCATTATTTACAACGGAACCTGCCTCAAGCACTGAATGATTTGCAATTATGGTTCCCGGCTGAACTGTAATATCAGCTCCAAAAATAACACCGGTTGTACTTGTCACGCTCATATCTGAAGTTAAAATAATATCACTGCCCGTTGTAACTGCCTGATCATCCACGGTTGAACCGCTTAACAGGATTGAATCCGCCGCAAGGGTCGTACCGGCAGCAAGGGTTAAATCCCCTTGAAGAACATTATTGGCAGCATCACCATTTAAGGTGGTGATTCCGTTTAATGTCATATTTCCATTCAGGGTGATTACAGAATCTGAAGTTGTAATCCCCTTGTCATTAACTGTTGAACCGCTGTGCAATACTGAACCTGCCCCAAGTGTGGTTCCTGCCATTAAAGTTGTATCACTTGTCAGTACAAGGTCACTGCCCTGCAGTGTCATAGCTCCATTTAAGGTTGATCCTGATGATATGGTAACAGCATTTCCAGCAAAAGAAGAACCGTCACCTATAATTCCTGAACTGGTTCCAAATGCCAGAGTTGACCCGCTGAAGAGAGTCAGAATACCATGATTCAATGTATCTCCGCCTGACACAACAGTATAACTTGCGGCAGCACCAAGGGGCGGTGTACTGCCTGCAAGCTGTGCCAGAGTGCTGGTACCGTCACCCAGTACAGTCCCCGACGCAACACCATCTGTAAGTGAGATCTCCTCTCCATCTGCAAGCACTGTTCCTGATATCAATGTCGAGCCCGAGGCTACAAATGATCCAGCCGTTAAAATCCCCCCATGATTAGCTGTAACATCTGTGGCAACCTGAAAATCTGCGGTTAAAACAGTACCCGAACCTATTGTTGTACCTAAAGCCAGAACAGTGCCGGGTCCAAGGATGGTACCTGAAGTTAAGGAGGAACTGCTTATCAATGTGCCGTCTAAAACACCTGACACAGAAACTCCTAATGTAACATCAGCAGTCAATGTTGTTCCTGAACCAATAACAGAACCTGAACCAATGGTTGTACCTGAACCCAGGACACTGCCGGAACCCAATATGGTGCCGGGGCCAAGAGACGAACCGCTTATCAATGTACCACTTGATACATCAGCAGCATCCCTGCCAAGGGTAACATCAGGAGCAAGTGTTATTCCAGAGCCTATCACAGTACCTGCACCAAGGGTTGTACCTGCAACTATATTTGAACCCGATGCCAGCATGGAACCGGCTGCAATGGTTCCGCTTGAAACAGCTGTGTCTCCGGTTATCTCATAATCTGCATTTAAAACCGTACCTGCTGCAATAAAAGAAGGAGATTTAACCTCCTGAAAATCAATTGTATCATTAACTCCGGCAGAGATGGTAATGTCAGTAATATACTCGGCATCGGTATCAGATACAGGAGTAGTTGAGGTGACATTATCAGCGGAAAAGCCAAGTTCATGCCCTATGCTGTGATCTCCTTTTTCAGTGATAATTTCAAACTCAATATAATCCCCTGCCTTAAGGACCGGATTATCAAGCCCTATTCTGATATCTGAAGAGCCTGATTCGTTAAGATCAATGTCCACGCCATATTGTGTGCCAGATACTTTAAACGGCATTATATAACCTGGATTATTTTTAACCTCCCAGTTTTCATTCCCATCCCATACAAGTTTGAAAGGCTCTGTTCCATGGGGTTCAGGGGTACCTGCTGTCAGGGCTTTGCTGTCTAAAACATGAATATTGAGATCATCGGGATCTATATTCTCCGATGTCTGTATATCATTAATATAAGCGTTACCGCCTGTATCCCACATAAAAGTGGTTTTAATATAACCGCTGTAGGTACCATCTGCCTGCATGGTATAGCTCTCTTTTTCTGAATCATAATCAACAGTATATTTAACCCCGTAACCTGATTGAGAAGAAGCTTCATTTAAAACATTGCGTAAAATTATTTCAAGAGCTTCCGCACTGTATTCCCCGTCAGGCACAACAGCGGTCATAACTTTTTCTGCGGCACTGCCATGGCCGTTATCCTCTTGAAAAACAATGGTATTGTTTGTGGAATTTATTACTACCTCATCATCTTCAAAAACTTTGCCTCCGTCTCTTCCAATTTCAACAGCTGCATCACTGTCTGTCTTTATGGAAAAAGGAGTGTTGTCACCTTCATAGGAAACATAGGGGGGATCTTCATCTTTATGATAAACAAAAGGTATTTTATCGGTATCAGTACCGCTGAAGATATAATTTCCATTCACCTTTGTATTACCAAGGGAGATTACCTGCTCAAGGATGCTGTCAATCCTTGCAACTGCATTTTTTCTTTCATCGGCAGTAACAGAAGCATTTATAAGACGGCTTGCTTCAGCCTCTGCATCAAGAATAAGATTATTCACACTGTCAAGGGCTGTTTCGCTTGATGTAAGCCAGGTTTTACCCATCTGGACATTTTTTTCTATCTGATCAAGGTTTTTTATTGAAGTTTTAAGGTCAATGACCTGGCTTAATCCCACAGGATCATCAGACATGCTGTTTATTCGTTTCTGAGAACTCACAACTTCATTGGCATCCTTGAGATTTGAGGTAATAGTCCCCAGCTGATAGGTGGACGTATTGTACATTGTAATATTGGGAACTCTCATTGTATCCTCCAATAAATGGGGTCAGGCCTGCGTTGTTGTCGAGTTGGGGTCAGGCCTGCGTGCGTTGTTGTCGTGGGGGTACTTGTTCCCCGCAATCAGGATATATTCCCAACGTTAAAACCAAACCCTTAATTGTTCATTGTTAATTGTTCATTGTTATTCTTATCTTATTGCAAGAATGGTATTAAGCATCTCATCTGATACTGAAATCAATTTTGATGCTGCTGAGAAAGCATGCTGATACTTCATCAGGTTAATCATCTCTTCATCAAGGGAAACAGCAGAAACCGAATCCCTTTTTTCAGTTATACTGTTTACCATAAGTTCAGAAAAATCCCTTGAATTTTCAATGCTTCTAAGGGTTATTCCCATGGAACCTATCATGGTGCTGTAATACTCATCAAGTGTGGCACTAATCAGGCTGGAATCAGCATCGCTGCCCCTGGTAAAAGTCCATTTTTTCATATTTTGTGATTGAAACTGGATGTCGGCCAGGGCCAGGGCATTGGTATTATCACCCTGACTTATCTCACCTGTTTCACTATTGATTAATGAAGCTGCAATATATTTTGAATCCCTGAGAAGAGAATTCATTTCCATGGTTAAAGCATCATCACCTGCAAAAAAAGTATTTATACCAGCCGCAGCCATCATACCTGAAGCTGTTGAAGCATCATCTGAAAAGGCAAAACTGAAATCATTCCCGTTTTTTGCAGCAAAATCCAGTTCTACATATCCGTCCCCTGTCACTTCCTTTTGAAATTTTATCTCCATGTCAGCAATACCGTCATTTGTAAGATCAATACCAAAGCCGTCATCATCCCCTCCTTCAGGTATGATCTGGATATTACCGCCGGTGGGATCATTGAGGACCTGCCACAGTGAAGTGCCGTTACTGTCTGTTGAGCGCTGAAACCTTAAATCAGTTGCTGAAAAATCAAAAGCAGAATAATTGTTTACAATAATCTCTGTGTTTGCTTTACTGAACCCAGCTCCACTGGAAACCTGTTCATTGGCATACTCAATATTTGAGATTGTATGAAACCCATCATCCTGCTCAAACCTTAACCTGTTATCATGGGTTGTGGATGCTTTAACCCCTCCTGCACTTCTGTTAAACTGATCGGCAAAGGAATCAAGGGTCCAGTGCCAGTCTGAAAGACGTTCTCCCGTGGGCATACCATCACTGTTTTCAGAAACAGGGGCTCCTGATTCATCGGTTGTAATGGTAAAAACATCATCTTTAAACAGAGTGCCGTCACTTAATACCAGGGTCATACCATCCACTTTTACCTCCACAGGAACATCGGGAGTACGCGGCGGATCTTCACCCTTAATTTCAAATTCACCATGGGCGGTACTGCTCTCCCACTTTATTGTAAGGGGTTCTTCATCTTCACCTGGTACATGGCCAACTTTTCCTCCTGAAACAACGGTAAAATGATATGTATCCATAATACTGCCGGCATTACCCCTTATTCTAAAATCCAGGGGATCTGGTTTACCTGAACTATCTGTATTCACTGTAAGGGTATTGCCTGCCACAAGGGAACCTTTTGCTATATTAAATGAAATTGTCCCGCCTGTTTCATCTATTGTCACGTTCCCATCATCTGAAACAGTGACAAACCCGTCATCTCCTGTAAAAATCCCGTCTTTATTTAATTTTTCCCACTTAATAACGCCTTCATCTTCATAAAGCGTTGCAGTTGAAGAGTCTCTATAACTGCTGCCGGATTCAAGAAGTTCATTGTCAGGTTCAGCTGTTCCTTTACCTGTGCCTGTTCTAACAGCAAGTTTTGCATTATCGGTTACAGATTCTGTAAAACCAGTTATTTCAATGGGATCATCCTGGTCTTTATTCTTAATAATGGAGACGGATTTTCCTGTTCTGATCACCTGATAATCAGGAGCGGGCAATGCCAATGTAAGATCAGCTTCAAGATTAACGGCATGATCAAGTTCCCCCAGAACAGGAGGAGCAGCAAGGATATTATATGTCACAGTAAGTCCGTCAAGATCAAAGGTGATGGTCTCACTCTGGGTAAAACCTGAAAAACCTCCGTCTCCTCCGAGAGTTATGATAGAGCTGCCTGTTTTTGCAGCACCTGTATCAAACAGAGAACCTGCACCTGAAACAGTTGAGTGTATGGAGATACCCGGCTCCATAACGGCTGAAACCGTTCCTGTTATTACTGCCGCCTTGTTTACTGCACCTGCTGAATCTTCGGCAATGGCAGCCCCGTTAAAACCTATTGTATCGTTTGCAAGAGTGGTTGAATTAAATGTGGCTGTATCATCGGCAAGCAGGGTAAAATCAAGAACATCATTAACATTGCCACCATCGGAAGCGGTTCCTGCAAGAGGAGATATATCAATGGCTGCATCATCGCCTGAATCATTACCGGCATCCTTAAGGGTAAGATTTGAACCGTCAGTGGTTCGAAGAATAATTGAATTGGTTGAAGGATCATTTTCAACAAAAAAAGGACTGCCGTCAAGTGCTGAATTTAAAGAGTCATAAAAAGCAGCGGCCACTGCTGCCTCATCTGTGGTATCCACCCCGTTAAGATCCACAGAAACATTTGTGGATGTAGCTGAAGAACTGCCAAAACCATCAGAATCAACGGTAAAAGTAACGGTATCTCCTTCATTAAAATTTGAAAAGTTATTAAGTTTCACACCTGCATTATCAGTTACTTCAAACTCCTGGACACCAATGGTACTGCCGCCGCTGCTTGTGATGGTAAGACCGTCAACAAAAAGATCCTCATCTGAATTTATATTATTTATATTATTTGCTGCTGTTAACAGTGCATCCTCAAACTGATCATCAAGGGTTCCTTTATCAGAATCAACAATAAATGACTGTTCATGGACAAGACCGTCAACGTACAGGGAAAATTTGACTTCATCGCCATCATTGGCATCTGGAAGTGTTGACAGACCAGTGGCTGGATCTGTAATGGAAAATGTGGCTGTATTTTCCGAAGCATATGCTTTTACACCTTCAATACTGCTCAGTGCTTCTGCAACAGAAGCCGCAGACCTTAAAGAATCACCATCAATATCTTTAACTTCTATTTTTCTGGTACCCTCGGAGCTGCCATAGACAATCAGAGTCTGGTCAACAATACCGCCGTTAAGAGCGGTTTCAACATCTACTCCTGAAGCCCAGGTTGCGGCAAGACCTGGACCGTCGGTCTCTGTAACATTATAGTCTCCCACCATTGTACCGTCAACAACAGTGAGTTTATACCTTGACTGCACTCCGCCGGGGCTGACCCCGTCAAAGTCAGTAAGATCTGCCTCGGAAATTCCCATATCAACTTCAGCCTGCTGGTATGTTGTATCAACCGTTGACTGATCCTTTATCCACATTTTAAACTCTTTTGAATAATCAATCCTGCCGCCAAAAGCAAAACTCGAAAGAAGCCCGCTTGCGTCAGCTTTATAACTACCTGTAACAGTGTCTGAAAAATAATCCAGCCCTGCTCCCTGGGAATGCTGTAAATTTATTGCCCATATCATCTCCTCGGCCAGATAATTAACTTCTGCTTGATATTTTGGAATAATCTCATCACGTATGTTTAACCAGCCCTTAATTTTTCCCCCGGAGATTTCATCTGAAATAACATGGTTCTGTCCGGAAGAGCCCTTCCACACGACCTCTTTATCGACCATGGAAAGTTCATTGGTCTCCACACCAGACACAAGCATTGCACCATTTGCCACATTAACAGATACAGAGCCATTTGGCAGTTCAAATGAGTTGATGTTTATCAACTCCCCCAGTTCATCAAGCAGACTGTTCCTCTTATCCCTTAAATCATTGGCGGTTTTTGATGCTTCAAAACTTATGATCTCTTTGTTTACATCGCTAATTTCCCTTGCCAGGGAATTTATGCTGTTAAGGGTTGCATCAATTTCCCTTGTTGTTTCAGTGCTGAGTTGTTCCAGATCAAGAATTGCTGTATTAAAACGGGTGGCGAGATTTTCCCCGCTTTCAAGCAGAGCCTCACGCTGGGATGGCCCTGATGGATTATCAGAAAGATCGTGCCATGCATTCCAGAAATCAGTCATTAAAGTGTTTATACTGGTTTCTGATGTTTCATCAAACATTCCCTCAACAATTTTCATATAGGATTCTGACTCTTCAAAGGCAGCCAGAGAAGACTTCTCATCGGTAAGACGATCTTCCAGCATCTGGTTAACACTCTGGGTTATCTGCTGAACATTGACACCGTTTCCAAAGACATGCCCTGCATACTTGACAGGCCTGTTATTTTCTTGATCAGCAGTCTGAACACTGTAATCAGCATTATTTACATTGGCAATATTATTGCCTGTAACACTTAATCCATACTGCTGGGCAGCAAGGGCACCTTTGGCAATATTAAGAGTAGCACCTATTCCGGACATGGCTATACCTCAGCATTAATCAGAGCATTAGAATTTCCTGCTTTACACATGTAACCTAAAAAAGAGTAACATCCATTTAAAACAGGTTCTGCAAAATTTGACATAATACCGTCAATAACGCTGAGATATTCCCTGACATATGTTCTGTTTTCACTTGCAATTCCGTGGAGCTCATCTTTTATTAAATTTATTGCAAGCCGTGTTTTACCAAGGTCAGATTTTATTTTTGCAGGGACAGGAAGAAGTCGTATCAAGGCAGTAAGACTGAAAGCCCTTACATCCATTCCATGTTCAACATGGCTCTCATCCAAAAGATAGAGTATGCTGCTTCTAACCCTCTCTATTTCAGCGGTGAGCTCCTTTTTTTTAGAACAGGACACCCATAGTGCTTCTGTATCCATATCAACTATAAACTCTTTTTCCTGTTTTAGAATCAAAGTAAGTTCATGATACAATAAAAGCTTTTTTTGAAGATAATCTTCAATCTTATAGGCAAAATTTTCCATGACAGCTCCTCCTTACTATTTGTATCGGCTTTTTGGACATCAATATTAAAGCCGGAAATAAAAATTATTGTAAACAGGGAATTTTTTTCCCAGTTAACACCTTTATTCCCATTTAATAATAGTAATGAGCAACATTCATGCCATTGGGAGGGGAGGTAACAGCAACATCAAAAATGCCATTGAATGGGGTCAGTGCGTTCAAGCTGCCCGATTGGTTCATGATCGTAGGGGCAACCCCCTGTGGTTGCCCTTTTTCAGGGGCAACGGGCAGGCACAGGGGCCTGCCCCCTCACATCGAGTTTTACTTATCTGATCTATTCTGCAGATCTTTGTAGAGATACTCTCCAATACCAGTACCATGTCTGCCATGGGCAATTTCTTCAGCAAGATGCTGGTCATACATGGATTTATAGATATCCATGCCATTATTTTCTTTAAAAAGTGTCTCTCCAGGCAGAGTTGAGCGCATGGCTTTCATCAGGCTGTTTAGAAAAATAGATTCAAAGCCCTGGCAGGCCTCTTTCAGCTCCCTGTTTTCACTTTTTTTCAGGTCTGTTCCAGTCAATTTCTCCAAGACTGCTCCACCAAAATGCTGGTTTATAACATCTGTATCCATAGCCTGCTCCTTAAAATATAATTGAAAATTGAAAATTGAAAATTGAAAATTGATAATTGAAAATTGATAATTGATAATTGATAATTGATAATTGATAATTGATAATTGATAATTGATAATTGATAATTGATAATTGATAATTCATAATTCACAATTAAATACCCCATAATAAGGGCAATGCCATTGATAATAAGGAGGATAATTTGAAAATTCTCACAACAGTAAAAAAAGTAGTTGATGTGGAATTGAACATGCATGTGAAAGATGGTGCCATTGTTGAAGATGGGTTACACTATGTTATTAACGCCTGGGATGAGAATGCAGTGGAAGCCGCTGTACAGCTTAAGGAAAATAACAATGCTGAAACGACCTTGGTGAGCATCGGAGGTAAAGACAATACCGACATTATCCGCAAATGCTATGCCATGGGAATTGAAAACGGGATTCATATTGATGATTCGGCACTTATTAAAGCAGATTCATCGATATTTGCCAAAGTGTTGCAAAAGGTTTATGAGAATGGAAGTTATGACCTCGTTATCACTGGAAAACAAGCTCAGGATACGGATAACGGCCAGACAGGGATCATTTTAGCAGAGTATCTGGGAGTTCCCTGCGTCAGCAATGTGATTGCCATGGAAGTTATGGACGACCAGCACATTAAAGTTTCCCGGCTGGGGGATGCTGGAACCGAAATTTTAGAAATTGAGTTACCCGCTGTGGTGACTGTCAGTGATAGTATTAATGAGCCTCGCCTGCCCGCAATGCGCGGCATCATGATGGCAAAGAAAAAGAAAATTGATGTAATGGATTTAAGTGCGTTAGGTACCTCAATTGATGATCTTGGATGTGCAGTCCTAAAGGCAGAAGTTGTTGAATATATGGAGCCTGAAAAACGCAGGCACGGGCAAAAATTTGAAGGAGATGCTGCTGAGATTACAGCCGAGGTCGTTAATTTTCTGGCCGGAGAAGCAAATGTTTTATAACCGGCATGATTGCAGCCTGTTATGCGAAGTTTTATCTTTAGTTTAACAGCCGGTGCATCCCGCCGCCTGTGCGGTGCTAACCCCGATTCCACGCATACAAGGAGTAGAATATTATGGTTAAAATATTAGTAATTGCCGAGATCAAACAAGGTGTGTTAAAAAGCAGCACAGCCGAATTATTATCAAAAGCCAAAGCCCTTGGTGCAGAGACAGCAGTGGCGGCCATTGGTTCAAATATCGAATCTCTAAGCTCTGAGCTGGCCAATGCAGGGTCTGATACGCAATACATTGCAGATGATGCAAGCCTTGAACTATTTTCCGCTGGTCCTTATGCATCATGTGTTGTTGATGCAGCCAGACAATTTAGTGCCAACCTTATCTGGTTTGGATTTTCTGAAACAGGAAAGACTGTTGCACCAAGAGTCGCAGCTCGGTTGAATGCTGCCTGTGCCACTGAAATTACCGATGTAACTCTTGCTGGAGAAGAGATTGAAGTGACCCGGCCTGCCACTGCCGGTAAACTGATTCAACGCATTAAAGTAAATACCGAACAATTGGTTGCTGTGGTCAGAGCAGGTGCGTTTGAGGCAGCACAAGACATAACAGGAACCCAGAATGTTGTTAAACTCTCTATTCCAGAGACCGATTTAAAAGCTGTTATCAAAGAAATTTTAGCAGAAGCAGGCGATGATATTGATCTTGCCGATGCCAATATCGTTGTTTCAGTAGGACGGGGTGCTAAAGATCAAGCTGGTATTGATCTTGTTAAAGAGCTGGCCAATGATTTAGAAGCAGGTTTTGGGTCTTCCCGTGCACTGATTGACGCTGGTTTGATGCCCCACAATAAGCAGGTGGGTCAGACTGGAAAAATTGTAGTACCAGCACTTTATATGGCAATCGGTATTTCAGGAGCGATTCAGCATCTTGCTGGAATGAACGGCTCAAAAGTAATTCTGGCTGTTAATAAAGATCCTGAAGCCCCCATTTTTAATGTTGCTGACTACGGTATTGTCGGAGATCTCTTTGAGGTGGTGCCGATTCTTAGAGAAGAAATTAAAAAAATTAGAAGTTAGCTTTTTTTATTTGAAACTTTTGGTTTGGCTCATTGCACTCGCAAGCCAACCAGAAGTTGCAACAGACTCTTTTTGTCCGTTGATGAACTTCTGGATATTGATAACAATTTTGATGAGGTGTCTATGAATCCCCTTTTAATCTCTTTGCTGCTCATTGTCGGACTTGGGCTTTTTAGCCGCACCATGTATTATAAAATCCAATTGCTCATGGCACTTGAGCCTGCACATCGTGCCAATCATATCAAAGAACGACTTAAGAATGTGGTGGTTCTGGCAATTGGTCAGAAGCGCCTTGTGGGAAGGAAAAAAGAGTGGATTGCCGGTATTATGCACGCTTTTATTTTTTGGGGCTTCTGCGTTCTGTTGATTCGTAGTTTGAGTTTATATGGAGAAGGGTTTGTAAAAGGTTTTCAACTCCCCATTTTTGGCAATGATTCTATAATAGGATATCTCTATATTGCCTTAAAAGATATCATGGAAGCAATCGTTTTATTTATGGCTGCTTTTGCCATATTTCGCAGGGCGGTTTTAAAACCTCAACGGATGCACAATACATGGGAAGCTTATTTTGTTCTGGTCATGATTGTGGTTTTGATGATTTCCGATCTTTTATTGGATGGTGCCCGGTATAACCTGATCATGCTGCATAATAACCCTGACAATCTTCATCTTTTTAATAACCCTTTGTATGGTTCTGAATTTTTATGGACACCTGTTTCTGTCGGAGCAGCATCCCTTATATCCTGGATGAGTGCCGATGCCACCGGGTCTATTCTGGTCTGTATGTTCTGGTTACATATAATCACCCAGTTGACCTTTCTTAATTTTTTGCCTTTAGGAAAACATTTTCATGTCATTACTGCACTTCCCAATGTGTTTTTAAAGAATCTGGGATACCCCCATGAAAAGACCAGACTTTTGGATCTGGAAGATGAAGCAGCATGGGAAGATGAATCCTTAGGGATAAATCACATCCACCAGCTCAACTGGAAACAGGGACTGGATCTTTACACCTGCACCGAGTGCGGCCGATGTAAAGAGGTTTGTCCGGCCTATATTACTGACAAACCATTAAGTCTCCATGATTTTAATGATAAACTGAAATTTGAACTATTGGATAATGCAGACAATATTATTAAAAGAGCAAAGTTATCCAGTTCCATAAATCAGGAGAGCGATACTGAACAAACTGATAAAACCAAAACCCAGATATCAGAACAGATGGTTGAGCTCAACAGCAAAAAACAGCTTATTGGTGACGTGATCCCTGAAGATATGCTTTGGGCATGTACCACCTGCAGGGCATGTGAAGAAGTATGTCCAGTGACCATTGAACATGTTCCCCGCATAATAGCCATGCGGCAGGGACAGACTTTGATGGCCGAAGCCTATCCAAAGGAGTTGAACATTGCCTTTAAGGGACTTGAACGTAATGGCAATCCCTGGGGCATCGGGTATGACAAACGTGCTGACTGGGCAGACGGCTTGGACGTTAAAATCATGGCAGATGATGTTGATGTCGATTATTTACTCTGGGTTGGCTGTGCAGGTTCATTTGATGATAGAGCCAGAAAAGTATCAACCAGTCTGGTTAAAATTTTACAAAAAGCAGATATCAGCTTTGCAATCCTGGGTAAGGAAGAAAAATGCACCGGCGATTTTGCCAGACGTGCCGGCAATGAGATGTTGTATCAAATGATGGCCGAAGCAAACATTGAAAGAATGAACAATTACAAGGTTAAAAAAATTATTGCGGCATGCCCCCATTGTCTTAATACCCTGAAGCATGAATACCCGCAAATGGGCGGAAATTATGAAGTGATCCACCATACAGAGTTTATCGATCAACTCATAAAAACAGGTAAAATCATTTTAACCAGATCATTTCATGGGTCACTCACTTTTCACGATCCTTGTTATCTTGGGCGATACAATTCAATTTATGATCAACCCAGATCGATTTTGAACTCCATATCAAAGGATGGACTCAAAGAACTTAACCGTCATGGTAAAGAAAGTTTTTGTTGCGGTGCCGGCGGGGGAAGAATGTGGATGGAGGAGACCATTGGTAAAAGAATTAATCAGGAACGGGCAAAAGAGATTATAGATCAGCACATGGCAAATGTCGCAGTGGCCTGCCCGTTCTGCTTAACCATGCTCGAAGACGGAATGAAGGAACTGGGGAAAGAAGAGGAAATCAAGACACTGGATATCGCTGAGCTTGTGGCAAAGAATATGGCGTAAGTTTTGTAAATATTCGGTCAGCACCCCGTATTCGCCCCTTTTGGCCTGCTCTCTGACACATAGGGTTAACAGCAGCGTTGGGTAAAAACAAAATATTTGTACGGAACTCTTCCGTACTTATTGACAAGGCATTTAATAATCATTATACTCTTAAACAGGTACGGAATTGATCCGTACAAAAAAAAGAGGAGAACAACAATGGCTGCTACTCGCCTTGACATGAGGTTAGATCAAGAAATTAAAGCCAAAGCTGAAAAAGCGTCGGCCTTGCTTGGATTAAAAAGCCTCACTGAATATATTGTTAAACTAATTGATGACAATGCAACCCAGGTGATTGCTCAACATGAAAGTATCGTCGTTGAAAATGATATTTTTGATCTTTTCATAAGTGCTTGTGAGAAAACTCAAAAACCTAATAAAGCTCTGCTGGATGCGACATCTTTTGCCAAAAAACAAGGTATCAAATGAGCTGGGCTAAAGAATTCATAGAACTTGACAAGGCTGTCCACGACAGGGCTTCATTTGATTGTGGTGAAGTTGAATTAAATGAATTCATTTGGACTAAGGCTGCAAGGCATATGACCGCAGGCATAAGCAGAACAATGCTATTACCAGCCTCGGTTCCACTTCCTGACGGCAAATACCCTATTTGCACTTTTTATACAATTACCCCTAGCTCTATTAGCAGAGAAACTTTACCAGAAAAACTTATGAAAAAGTTACCACGTTACCCAGTGCCAGTATTCTTACTTGCCCAGTTAGCTGTTCATTCAGAATATCATAGTCAAGGTTTGGGGAAAATAACCCTGATAAAAGCGCTTGAATACTTATGGGAAATAAATTTTCACATGAGAGCCTATGCAATTATCGTTGATTGCTTAAACGAAACTGCTGAGAATTTTTATTCAAAATACGGTTTTGAAGTATTGTGCTGCCACAATAGCAGGGTACGAATGTTCATGCCCATGAAAATTGCAGGGCAATTATTTTAACAAGAATATTGGCATCCTTATAAGTTTAGATTGATTTTTGATAAGTGGGAAAAATATGGAACAATGAGGTGATTTCATGGGACAAGCAGAACTAATATATGAAATAAGTAAACAACTGTCAGTGCAGGTACAGCAGCAGTTGTTGGCTTTTGCAGAATGCCTTAAGATGAAAAAAATGGATGTAGGAAATCCCAATGATACACTTGGAATTGTGCAAAACAGTGTACCACGCAGAACACCTCATCTTGATATAGCAGGGAAAACCCGTATTATAGGCGATATTATGAACAGTGTAATTGAGTCTGATTGGAATTTGCCCAAGTGATTATCCTGGATACACACATATGGATTTGGTGGGTAAATGGAGATGACTCACTTGGTACTGGTCGTAAAGAGCTAATCGAAACTACTGAAACTGTGGCGGTTTCCGCCATTAGTTGCTTCGAGGTTTCTTGGCTGGAGCACCACAATCGTATTGAATTACCTTATGATCGGAGAACCTGGTTTGATAAAGCGTTACAAGGCTCAAATATTATGCTAATGCCCATCACACCAGAGATTGCAAGTATAGCGGTGGATCTTCCCGAGCATCACAGTGATCCTCAAGACAGAATTATTATTGCAACTGCCCTGGCACATGATGGGCTTTTGATGTCGTTGGACAGCAAGTTTCCTTATTATGTTGAGCTCTCTGGTCGTTTGGTGTAAGGGATTCCACAAGATCAAGGGGTCAAGTCTGCTCTGATCAAGGGGCAAGATCAAGAGGTCAAGTCTGCTCTTGACTCTTATTGACCCCCTGTTCTGGTCTGTCCCCCTTTTTTTTCTTCTAAAAAGGATCAAGGGGTCAAGTCTGCTCTGATCAAGGGGTCAAGTCTGCTCTTGACTCTTATTGATGAAATAAGGCAATAGGTGCATTCTTATGCCTCACATCTCCGAAGTATCTTTTAACAGGTCAACAAATACTGGTTGGCAGAAAATATCTTTTCTGACCGCCTGCCACGGTTCATCACATGAGGCAACCACGAGAAAGGGCAACCACAGGGGGAAAGAAAGGGCAATCACGGGGGGAAAAAAAGGGCAACCACGGGGGGAAAGAAAGGGCCACTTGAGGGTGGGGTCAGGCTTTCGTTATTGTCATTATCTTGACTTTTTTGGTTAAGTATCTTCAAGGTTTGATAACGACACAAATAACAAAAGCCTGACCCTCCGTTGTTCCTGCAATCAGGATATATGGCCGGCGTTAGAACCAAACCCTAAATAATTATTATCCAACACTGGAATCTTGATGGTCTGAAATTGTTAAGGATACCAAAATAAATCAATACTTGTTTTGATTAAAAATTGGTGCATCCTTGATGCAAGGATGATTGAATTATAAATTTCTTGACAAGCTTTATGCTTTTTGCTAAAGATTTACTCTGAAAAAGTTAAAAAGAAAGATCGATTAAATATTATTCAGATTTGCATGATATGCGGTTAGTTATTAACACCCTGAATGATATATAGAAACAACACATCTACTTGTTAGGCGTGCAGAGGGGGCGTAGAGAACATCAAGTACTTGAAAGACACACTCGGCTTGTCCCCGTGAATGCTTACAAACTCAAGGAGGTCAAAAAAATGTTACAGAGAAAGGTAGTCGGATTCTGTTTAATCTTTTTGATATTGATTGTTTTGCTCCTGTCGAGTGCTTGTTCGGATAACAAGATCCTGGTCGGATTTGCCGGTCAATTGACGGGATCTTATTCTGATTTGGGTGTTCAGGGACGTAATGGCGCGACACTGGCTGTTGAGGAAATCAATGCCCAAGGGGGCCTAGCCGGCAAAAAACTTGAGCTCCTGGCCAGGGACGACGGGAATAAACCGGAAAGGGCCAGGCAAGTGGACAGGGAGCTTATACAAAAAGGGGTAGTGGCTATTATCGGTCACATGACCTCCAGCCAAAGCATGGCAGCCCTGCCGGTGGTCCAGGAAGCCGGTGTCGTGCTTTTGTCCCCTACCACATCCACTCCCAGATTAAGCGCTAAAAAGGACATGTTTTTCCGGGTACAGGCAAGTTCAGACCTTTCCGCCCGGGCTCTGGGCCATTTTGCCGCTAAGGAACTTAATCTGAACTTGGTAAGCACGCTCTGGGATAAAGAAAACCTGGCGTATACCCAACCTTTAACAGAGAGCTTTATTCAATCTTTTTCAAAGGCTGGAGGCGAGATTGTCCGGGAATGCCCTTTTTTATCGAGCGAGACAGATAGCTGGTCAAGGATAATCGATTGCCTGAAACCGGATAAAGCCCAGGGTGTGATGATAGCCGCCTCGGCAAGGGACACTGCAGCATTGGCCCAGGTAGTGAAGAAAAAAAACCCGGAATGTAAAGTCCTGTCCAGTGGTTGGGCTGCGACACGTTCCCTGCTGGTCCAGGGTGGGGATACAGTAGAGGGGGTTTATTTAGCAAAAACCAGTCCTGTAGATAAGGATGCCAGTAAATATAGAGAATTTGTAAAGAAATACAAAGCTCGCTTTGGTAAAGAACCTTCCTTTGCCGCTGTGCAAGGGTATCACGCGGTAAAGGTTCTGGCCAATGCCCTGGAAAGGACAGGCGGTACACGGAAGGGGTTGCCAGAAGCACTTGTCCGGACAAAAGGATTCCAGTCCTTTTACGGTGAGTTGAGCCTGAACAAATACGGGGATGCATTTTTCCCCATGAGCATTTTAAAGGTCAGGAACGGATCTTTTACCCAGATCTCCAAAATAAAGGTCAAAAAATGAATTCTGAAACGTAGAAACTAAGAACTTGAAAAACTTTTCAGGACACCGGCCTATTACAGGATTCGATAAGAAATTCAATTGTACAAAGGAAATATTATTTATGCATGGAAAACGTCTTTCCCAAATTGTACACGGCTTCCTGGCCAAATGGCTCTTGCTTCCCCTGCTGGCGGCATTGGTTTGCGGATTTATTGTTTGGTCCTACTTGAATATAAACAATCTGGAACAGGATCAAAAATTTTATACCAGGACAGTGGGAAACCATGTCCAGGATTATCTAAGAAACTGCAACTGGTATTTGCAGCATTTCACCCATTATTTTCAGGAGCCGGCACCAACTTTGGCAAACAAGGATTTTCTGGGAGCATCCTCTCCTTTTCAAGCAATATATGTTTTGGATATGCAGGGCCAAACCTTGCAAACCCTGCCCGGAAAAGCTTTTAAATGCAATTTTTCAGGTATAATCACAAACTACTCTCCCGGAAAGTCTTTTAATCTGACTGTTCCTTATTTCTCCAGGTTCAGTAATGAAATTGTCGTGGGAATGATTAAAAGCATGCCCGGGGACCGTTTATTGTTGGCGGAGTTGAACCTTGCAAAGTTGCAAGATTCTGTCTTGCATTTTACCCGGCACATGCAAAAGGGGATGGTGTATCTCACCGATGCTTATGGTAATTTACTGGCCCATCCCGATATGAAATTAGTGAATCAACAGGTCAACAAGGCGGATTTGCAAGCTATCGAAGAAGCACAAAAAAACAAGGTGAGATCAAATTATTACAGATTAGATGGTGACTGGAAACTGATGAGTTCATCCAAATTGTTGGATAGCCATTGGATTATTGTGGTACAGCAGGACCTGTTCCCCCTTTTTGCCCCTGCCCTTTTGCTTGCAGTGTCGTTTTTGGCGGCACTACTGGCTTTTCTCGGTTTGGTGACCTTTATATTCGATCGCAAACTGCAAGTGCAGGTTGTAACTCCCCTGGCCGCTTT
>JAYEHB010000368.1:0-6184 GCA_034659375.1 Thermodesulfobacteriota bacterium | reverse complement strand
GGGGTTTGGTTCTATATTCGGCCACTTGATGGTGGGGTCAGGCTTTCGTTATTGTCATTATCTTGATTTTTTTGGTTAATTATCTTCAAGGTTTGATAACGACACAAATAACAAAAGCCTGACCCCTCCGTTGTTCCTGCAATCAGGATATGTAGCCGACGTTAGAACCAAGCCCTATTTTTGTAACTGTTCACGGACTGTACTGCTGTCAATTATATGTAATTCCCTAGACCCTGCCCAGGGCAAACCCCTTGGCCAGATGATTTCTTACAAACCAGATTACAATAATACCCGGCACAACAGTTAAAATACCTGCTGCTGCAAGAAGCCCCCAGTCCATGCCCGACGCACTTACGGTACGTGTCATTGTTGCTGCAATGGGTTTTGCATTTACAGATGTAAGAGTCCTTGCAAGGAGCAGCTCAACCCAGGAAAACATAAAGCAGAAAAATGCAGAAACGCCAATACCTGCCCTTATAAGGGGTATGAATATTGTAATAAAAAACCTTGGAAAAGAGTATCCGTCAATAAATGCTGTTTCATCAATTTCCCTTGAGATACCAGACATAAATCCTTCCAGAATCCACACAGCCAGAGGAACATTAAAGAGACAATGGGCAAGTGCCACTGCCAGATGTGTATCAAAAAGCCCCATTGTCTGATAAAAATTAAAAAAAGGAAGCAGAAAAACAGCAGGAGGAGTCATCCTGTTGGTCAAAAGCCAGAAAAACATGTGCTTGTCACCAATAAACCTGTACCTTGAAAAACCATATGCAGCGGGAAGGGCTACTGACAATGATATAATTGTATTTAAAACAACATATTTTATGGAATTGATATATCCTGTGTACCAGGATGGATCAGTAAAAATTGTAATATAATTCTGAAATGTCAGATTCTGTGGAAAAAAGGATAAAACACCCATTATCTCCTCATTTGTCTTTAACGACATGCTGAAAAGCCAGTAAACCGGCAAAAGCAGAAAGGTGAAATAGAGTAAAACCACAGCTTTTTTTTTCCAGTTTATCATTATCCCTCCTCTTTTCCCACGTTCATGATTGCAGTATAAAACATAAAACATACAAGCAGAATAATTAAAAAATAGATCAAAGAAAATGCAGCCGCAGGTCCAAGATCAAACTGTCCCACAGCAAGACGTGTCAGAAACTGACTTAAAAATGTAGTGGAATTCCCAGGACCTCCGCCGGACAGAACAAAGGGCTCTGTATAGATCATAAAGCTGTCCATAAATCTTAAAAGAAAAGCAATGGTAAGGACACCTTTCATCTTGGGAAGCTGAATAAATCTGAAAACGGCCCATTTACTGGCACCATCTATCCTTGCAGCCTGGTAAAAAGCATCTGGAATGGCACGAAGTCCGGCATAACACATAAGCACTACAAGGGAAGTCCAGTGCCACACATCCATAACAATTACTGTGAGCCATGCATCCAGAGCATGGGCGGTATAATTGTAGTCTATTCCAATATAATTAAGAAATGCCCCGCCAAGCCCTATATCTACCCTGCCAAAAATCTGCCATATGGTTCCAACAACATTCCATGGAATCAAAAGAGGCACTGCAAGGAGCACAAGGCATGCAGATACCTGCCACCCCTCTTTGGGAAGTGCAAGAGCTACGCCTATTCCCAAGGGAATTTCAATGGCCAGCACAGTTCCAGTAAATATAAACTGCCGTAGCAGAGCTGCGTGGAGCCGTTCATTATGAAGAATTTCAACAAACCATTCTATACCCACAAAATATCTCTGACCAGGGGCCAGGATATCCTGCACAGAATAGTTAACAACAGTCATCAGCGGAATTATAGCGCTGAATGCAACAATAAGAAAAACAGGGAGAATAAGAAACCATGCCCTGTTATCCTGCCATTTATTCATTTTTTTAAAACCCTCCTCAATTTAATTCTCATCCTCACAATTAAACAAGATACTCATTGGAATAAATCCTGATCCACTCTTTTGGAAAATGGAGCCATCCCTTTGTTTCAGTCACCTCTTTATCCTCGGGCACATTGATTTTTACCATGGATTTATCCATTTTTGCTGTAACAATTTTGTAGGCACCAAGGTTGTTAACCGATGCAATTTCAACCTTGATACAATTGTCACAGGGAGTTGAACTTAAATCAAGATAAAGGGGTCTGATGCCAAATTTCAAATCTCCTTCAGCCTTTTTTACCCGGCCAAGCAGATCATGGGAAAGAGAGATACGGTTTTTACCAATAACTGCATCTTTACCATCAATGTGACAATCAAAAAAATTCATACCTGGATTTCCAATAAAATATCCCACAAAAGTATGTGCAGGATTTTCAAAAAGCTCCTGGGGAGTACCCATCTGAACAACACTTCCATTGTACATGACAACAACCTTTTCAGCAAAGGTCATGGCCTCAATCTGGTCATGGGTTACATAGACAAGGGTTCGCTTCATCCTGTGGTGAACTTCTTTTAGTTTACGCCTCAGATCCCACTTAAGCTGGGGATCTATAACTGTAAGGGGTTCGTCAAAAAGAATGGCAGCCACATCATCTCTTACAAGCCCCCTGCCCAGGGATATTTTCTGCTTTGCATCCGGTGAAAGCCCGCTGGCCTTTTTTTTTAGATCATGTTCAAGATCAAGCATGGTTGCGATTTCAAGAACACGCTGATCAACTATTTTTTTGGCCGCCCTGCGGTTACGCAGGGGAAAAGCAAGATTATCAAATACTGTCATTGTGTCGTACAGCACAGGAAACTGAAACACCTGGGCAATATTCCTCTGCTCAGGTGAGAGACTGGTCACATCTTTACCGTCATAAAGGACACGGCCGTTACTTGGTGTTAAAAGCCCTGAGATAATATTAAGCAGAGTTGTCTTGCCACAGCCTGAAGGGCCGAGCAGGGCGTAGGCTCCTCCATCTGACCAGTCAACGTCAAGGCTTTTTAAAGCATAATCCTCATCTTTTTCAGGATTGGGATAATAGCTGTGGGCAATGCTCTCTAATTTAATTAATGCCATAAAATACTCCTGAATCGTAAATATTCGGCTTATAATGTAAAAGGCGAAACAACAAGACTGCCTGATTTGTCAAACACAAAAAGTTTATCAGGACTGATATAAAAAAGGATATCATCATCTATGGTTCTGTTATGTATCCCTTCTTCCTGAAGAACAAGCTTGGTTTTGCCCCTTACAATATGGATAAATGTTTCAGAGCCGTTTATCTCAGACAGATCAACCTTTGCCCTGATCTCAATATCCTGTGGATCTCTTTTTTCCAGATAAAGATGGTTGGAACGGACACCAAAATAATATTCACCCCGGGCCAGATTCTTCAAATGACCTGAAACAGGAAATTTTACATCATTATCAAAAAAGGCATTTTCTCCATCAATGACACCATTAACGCAATTCACAGGAGGATCACTGAATATTTTAGCAACTTCAATGGAATCAGGTTCTTTATAGACCTGAATTGTCGGCCCGGTCTGAAGTATCCTGCCCTCATGGAGAACAGCAACATTCCCACCCATTATCAAGGCTTCACCAGGCTCGGTGGTTGTATAAACAACAATGGCATCCCTGCTGTCAAAGATCACCTGGAGTTCCTGGCGCAGTTCTTCCCTTAATTTATAGTCAAGGTTTACAAGGGGTTCGTCCATAAGAAGTATATCAGCATCCTTGATAAGAGCCCTTGCAATGGCAATTCTCTGCTGCTGTCCACCGCTGAGTTCTGCCGGAAGCCTTGCAAGCAGAGATTCAACATGGAGCATTGACGCTGTCTCTTTAACTTTTTTTTCAATATCTTTCTTTGCCATCCCTTTTAATTTCAAGGGTGATGCAATATTATCAAAAACAGTAAAAGAAGGATAATTGATAAACTGCTGATAAACCATGGCAATACTTCTCTTTCTAACGGAAACTCCTGTAACATCCTTTCCATTCTCAAAAATTCTGCCCGAGGTGGGTCTGTCAAGACCCGCAATCTGCCTGAGCATTGAAGTTTTACCTGCCAGTGTCCTGCCAAGAAGAGTGATGCGTGATCCTGATTTAATCTCAAGATTTATATCCTTAAGATGTTCCTCCCGGCCAACTTTTTTATTAACGCCTTCCAGCGTCAGACTCATTTGTCTCTCCTATATAAAAGTATAGTCAATTTGTCTCCTTTATTAAAAACCGTGGTAACACTCATCTTCAATTATGGGTTTGGTTCTAACGTCGGCCATATATCCTGATTACAGTAGGTAAAACGGGGTCAGGCCTGACCCCACCATCAAAAAAGACGACAAACTCGCAGGCCTGACCCCACCATCAAACACCATCAAAAAACCATTAGTCCACCCAGTCAAAGGTTCTTTTTACAGCCTTTTTCCATTGTGAGTACAATCTTTTTCTATCCTCCTTTTCCATGGCAGGCTCCCATGTGGAATGGACAGACCAGTTCTGCTTAAGTTCTTTTGTGCCTGACCAAAAACCGGTTGCAAGCCCTGCTGCATATGCAGCGCCAAGAGCTGTGGTCTCTGCAATTTGAGGGCGTATCACAGGCACATCCAGAATATCTGACTGAAACTGCATGAGAAGATCATTAAAAACCATGCCCCCGTCAACCTTGAGATTTGTAAGATTAACTCCTGAATCAAGGTTCATGGCATCCACAATATCCTTTGTCTGATAGGCTGTTGCCTCAAGAACCGCCCTTGCTATATGCCCTTTGTTGGCATATCTGGTTAAACCTGCAATAATACCTCTAGCTTCGGAACGCCAATAGGGAGCAAAAAGACCTGAAAAAGCAGGAACACAGAAAACACCGCCATTGTCATCAACACTCCTGGCAAGGGCTTCAATTTCAGGTGCCTCTTTTATCAATTCCAGATTATCCCTGATCCACTGAACAAGAGCTCCAGCATTGGCAATGGAACCTTCAAAAGCGTAAACTGCCTTTTCATCACCAATTTTATATGCAAGGGTTGTTAAAAGCCCGTGAAATGAAGGTACAGGCTCATGGCCTGTATTCATCAGCATAAAACAGCCTGTACCATAGGTGTTTTTTGCTTCACCTTTTTCAAAACAGACCTGGCCAAAAAGAGCTGCCTGCTGGTCTCCTAAGGCACCGCACACAGGAACTTCAGCCTTCAAAGGCCCATGCATCTCTGTAAGGCCCCAGGTCTTTGAGTCTGAAGAGGGCACAATTGCAGGAAGTCCCTGACAGGGAATTTCCATTTCCTTTAATATATCATCATCCCAGGCAAGGGTTTTAAGATCCATGAGCATTGTACGGCTGGCATTGGTAACATCTGTAACATGGGCCCCCTTGCCGGCACCGCCTGTAAGGTTCCAGATCATCCAGGTATCCATTGTGCCAAAGATTGCATCGCCCTTTTGAGCTGCTCTTTTTGCTTCAGGCACATTATCAAGAATCCACTTTATCTTGGGACCTGAAAAATATGTTGCCACAGGAAGCCCGGTCTTTGCACGAAACCTCTCCTGCCCTCCTTCCCTGGCAAGATGCTTGCAGATCTTATCTGTTCTGGCACATTGCCACACCACAGCATTATGATATGGTTTACCTGTATGTTTATCCCACACAAGAACAGTTTCTCTCTGGTTGGTAATACCCACGGCAGAGAGATCACTGCCTGAAATATTTGCCTTTGCCAGGGCACCTTTTATTACATCCCGGGTATTTTTCCAGATCTCAACAGCATCGTGCTCAACCCAGCCGGGCTTTTCAAATATCTGTTTATGCTCTTTCTGGTCAACACCCACAATACTCCCGGATTTATCAAAAATAATAAATCGGGTACTGGTTGTGCCCTGATCCACTGCCCCAACATATTCTGTCATGTAAGACCTCCCTTTTTTCTTCTATTGGCGCTAACATTAAATCAACATTTAATCAAGTAATATTTTCATTTTTCAACATTTACTTTCGATTTCCAACATTGATTTTCGATTTTCAACACAACATTTCAGAAAAACCAAAAAACGTAAACCAAAGCGTTGGACAGGAAATATTAAAAATTGGGATTTGATTGAAACGGTTGACTTAGGGAGTTGAAAAAAATCAATAAAACAGGGGCATCCTTCATAAGTAAGTACCTGCACAAAAATAATCCCATAAAATTGTCTAAGGAAAAACACCGGATTAATTTTGCTTAGGTACTTACCTTACACTTTCTG
>JAYEHB010000367.1:910-6188 GCA_034659375.1 Thermodesulfobacteriota bacterium | reverse complement strand
AGGACTTTCATACAAACACAAATATATATTGGGATAAATTTAATGGATTATAAAAATAAAATTGTTTTATTATTAGAGCATACGCTTATTCTGATTGTTGCAGGAATGGTTATGATTTCCTGTGGTGGGAAACAACCTAAACCTGAGCCCCAATGGACTTATAAACCCCAGGGGATTGAAATATCATATCATGCGGATAACATGCTCAATGAATTTAATGGTTCATCCCATGCACTTCAGGTGGTTTTTTATCAGTTTGATGATATTAACAAATTCATTGAATTATCAGAGTATAAAGATGGTTTGATAAAACTCTTAAAGGCTCAAAATTTTGACCCCAGTGTACAGGCTTTAAAAAAAATATTTATTGATCCCGGCCAAGAAGGTAAAATCGTACTTGACCGGGCAGAAAAAAGCAGGTGGGTTGGTATTGTTGCAGGATTCTTTGATCTGACTCCCGGAAGAGTAACCACTTTTTTTGAGATACCACATAAAGTGGAAAAACAGGGTTTTGTTTTTAAAAATCAAGTTGCAGTGATTTTTGATTTAAAGGCTGATATTCTTTTTGCAAAGCATGATATAAAAAAGATTAAATCAAATGAGAACTAAAAAAAGTGAAAAACCGGTTCTATGGCACCAGGGGCTTTTTTTACAGCCCCACCATTTTCAGCAGTTTGATAATCATTTAAGATCTCTCATAACTCCGCATAATCAATACCATACTCCATTTTTCTGGGGTTGCAGCGAACTTAATCTACAAAACGCCTCTCTCTCCCAGCGTATTATTGAAATAGAGAGATGTGAGCTGATTTTTCAGGATGGCACATGGGTGAATTTTCCTGGTAATGCTCTTGTGCAGCCCCGTTCATTTGAAGATATCTCTTTTGACGTTGAAAGGGATAAACCTGTAACAGTCTATCTGGGGATAAGGAAATGGGATGCCCACAATAAAAATGTTACTGCAACCAAAGTAAACGACAGCATGGATTCTGTTGGTACAAGGTTTGTATCTTCTGTGGAACCTGAAGAGGTAAAAGATATTCATGAAGGAGGTGACCCTGCTAATGTCCGAAAAATGGATTATATCCTAAGGATTTTCTGGGATCATGAAATTGACAAATTTAATGAATATTTAACAATTCCTCTGTTGCAGCTTGAGCTGATAGAAGAGAATATAACTATTTCAAAGAATTTTGTTGCGCCAACTTATATTATCTCCGCCTCAAATATTTTAATGCAGATGCTTAAGGGGTTAAGAGAAAATTTGATTTCCCGGTGCAGAGTATTTGAATCATATAAGTTTGCCCAGGGTTTTCAATCATCTGATTTTGATGCACATTTTTTGCCGCATCTTCTTGTTCTCAATTCACTTAACAGATCTTTGCCGGTTCTGAATCATATAATTGAAGTTTCTGATTTTCATCCCCAGGCTGTTTATGGGGTTTTAAGACAGATTACCGGAGATTTGAGCACTTTTACAGATAGAATCAATGCTCTCGGTCAGTTAAAGGATGGAACCTGTCTGCTGCCTGAATATGATCATGAACAGCTTTTTCACTGTTTTAATGAGGCAGTTATATTGATTGGAGAGCTTTTAAAGGGAATATCATTGGGCGGTGAAAGTATTTTTAACATGATAAGAAAAAATGATCATTTTACTGTTAAAATACCTTTGGAAGAGTTTCGTGATTCCTATATGTTTTTCATTGTAGTGAAAACATCGGATAAATCTGAAAATATAATAAATGATTTTCATAACCTTATTACAATTGGAACCAGTGAGGAGATTGACAATATGATTGCAAGAGCTCTGCCAGGAGTTCCGGTTAAACACAGACTTGTTCCTCCCCCTGGAATGCCAAGGCATTCAGATACCCATTATTTTAGAATCAATTCAAAACATAAGCAGTGGCAGGAAATTAAGAGATCCGGTAATATTTGTCTTTACTGGGACAATGCACCTGATGAGGTTTTGATAGAAATAGTTATCTCTCAAACCTGAAAATTGCGTTAATTGTATAACTCAACTTTCTGACCTTAATTTTACCGGTTAAAGTCTCAAAACCATATCGGGGTCAGGCTTTTGTTATTTGTGTCGTTATCAAACCTTGAAGACAATTAACCAAAAGTCAAGATAATGACAATAACGAAAGCCTGACCCCACGAAGCGTCCAGGTCTTGACATGCACAATCCAGAAAGTTGAGTTGTATAACCGGCACAGCCGAAGCATGGTTGCCGCACCGGCCAAAAATTTCATCAATGAAATGAAGTAAATTCTGCAAAGTATCTATTTGGATGAAAGAGAGATAATAATGAAATTTACAATTATTGATTGTGTTACAGAACTCTTTGCATATACATATTATCTTGTTGAAAAACTCAGCAGTTCGCAAATTGATTTTGACCAGGTAAAAGATAATTATACCGGATTGATTGACCAGGCAAGGGTATGCGGAAAATCAGCCGGAATTCCCCAAAAAAAAATTGATAAAGCTCTCTTTCCCGTCTTTGCCTGGATAGATGAATCTCTGCTTGAAACTTCCTGGGACCACAAGCAGGAATGGATAAAAAATTCTCTGCAAAAGGTATATTTTAATACAACAAATGCAGGAGAAATATTTTTTAAAAACCTTGAAAAACTTACTGAGGATGAAAAGGAAATTCAGGAAGTTTATCAGTACAGTCTTTCATCTGGATTTAAAGGTAATATGTATCAATCCTTTTCCCAGGAGCAGCTTAAAAATTATAAAGAGAATACTCTTAAAAAAATCAAAAAAGATGAGGAGCTGCAAGTGCCTGAAATTCTTTTTCCTGAAGCAGGCAACAGCATATTTTCTCAAAGGCTTAAACGGAAAAAATGGAAAGGTCTGGCAGGGCTTTCATACATGTTTGTTCTGTTGCCGATTCTTTTATTTGTAGCTCTTTTTTATTTTTTCGATAAAACACTCATGGATATGATCAGAGCATCTGGTGTTTTCATATGAAAAAATCACACATGGAAATTGAAAATTGAAAAAAATGCTTAAATTTTTCTTATACCTGTTTTTACTGTTATTATTCCTTGTCATTCTGGCTGGTACTGGATACTGGAGTTTAATCGTGCAGGGGTGGCCATGGTGGGTTTTTGCTGTAATCGCCGGTTCTGCTGCAGGGGTTGTATTTGGAATTTTTGCCATAAAAAAATTCCTTGTCAGGCGTAATGAAAAAAAGTTTGTTCAGCGTGTGATAAAGGAAGAAGAAGCAACAGCACAACAGGCACCAGAGGAAGAAAAATATAAATTAAAAGAGATGCAGACCCAATGGAAACTGACCATTGATAAACTGCAAAAATCACATTTGAGAAGAAAAGGCAATCCTCTCTATGTTCTTCCCTGGTACATGGTTATAGGAGAGGAACGCACCGGAAAAACATCTGCAATAAAAAATTCAAACTTAAGTTCCCCTTTGACGGATGTAAGCCAGGCCGCAACTATTTCCGGGACTAAAAATTGCGACTGGTGGTTTTTTGATCAGGCAATCATTCTCGATACTGCAGGCAGGTACACAATCCCCGTGGATGAGTCTCCTGATAAAAAGGAGTGGCAGACATTTCTTACCCTTTTGTCAAAGTACAGAAAAAAAGAGCCGTTAAATGGTGTTATTGTTGCTGTTGCAAGCGATACTCTGCTCAATGAAAATGATGTTTCTTTAAGCGAAAAGGGCAGGAATATACGACAGCGCATAAATCAACTCATGCGTATTCTTGGTGCCCGATTTCCTGTGTATCTTCTTGTTACAAAGATGGATCTTGTTAATGGGTTTACTGATTTTTGTGATCACATACCTGAACAGAGAGAAAATCAGGTCATGGGATATTCCAATAAAGAAAAGAACCCTGATTGTATGCAGGTGCTGGAAAATTGCATGACCACTGTTTTCAGTAATCTTAAAAAATTAAGAACAATTTTCATACAGAACAGAGTAAACCATTTTGCTGTTTCATTTCCAACTGAATTTCTGCGTTTAAAGCCAGGGCTTGCGTCCTATGTCCGATCATTATTTGGTGAAGATATATACCAGGCTACCCCTCTGTTCAGAGGTATCTATTTTTCAAGTGCATGCAGGCAGGGAACTCCTGAATCCCAATTTTTAAAAACAACTGGAATCAAATATTCCAGTGAAGATTCAAAAGAGGGCAATAAAGGATATTTTTTAAAAAATTTCTTCCAGGCAGTTTTGCCCGGTGACAGAAATATCTTTACCCCTTTAACTGAGTTTATAATGTGGAGAAAAACCACCATAAGTCTTGGATTTTTTTCATTAATGCTTGTATGTATCGCTTTTTGCGGAATTTTAACCTTTTCGTATCATAACAATGTAAAAGCTCTTAACAGCTATAACAATACCCTGTTTAATAACAACCCCCTGGCTTCAGGCAAAACTGATAATATTCTCATGCTTGACAGGCAGAGATTTGAAATAGACCAACTTGAGTATAGTAATGACAACTGGATTCTTCCAAGGCTTGGACTTAATCATTCTCTTGTTCTGGAAGAGAGATTAAAACAGAGATATCTTAAAAATGTCAGAGAAAATCTCATTAAACCTCTTGATACTATTTTTTTTGATGCAGTTGACAGGATCAATTCAAATACATTTTACACAGATATAGTGGATTACGCTGTTTATGCTGTAAGAAGGATAAATGTTCTGAAAAGTTCCTTTAATAATGAATCTTTATCAGGTGAAGATCAATTTGGAAAAAGTGTTGGAATTCTTTTTCCAAAAATTGATAAAACCATACCTTCTGCAATTGCATCAAAATTTTCACCTGTTTATTATGATTACCTTAAATGGGATGATAATGAAAACAACAGGGTTCTAAAGCTTAATGAGTTTCAGAATCAGCTGTCAAAAATAGCTGATAAAAGCGGCAGTTTTCACTGGCTTGTGAGCCGGGCCGTCTGCAGGGCAAACGACATTACCCTTGCTGATTTTTTTAAGGGTTATGATGTAAACCAGAAACAATTTAGTTTAAGAGTGAATGGTGCTTATACTAAAGCCGGCAGAGATGAAATCCACGAGTTTGTCGAAATTATTGGAAAAGCCTTTCAAAGTGAGGAAGAGTTTATACAGATGGAGAATAGGTTCTGGGCATGGTACGCCATAGAATTTTACAGAACCTGGTATGCCTTTGCAGTTGGTTTCCCAAAAGGAAAAGATTGGAAATCTGTTACTGAAAACTGGCTTGACGCTGGAACCCTTATGGCAACAGAACATAATCCATATTTTATGCTG
>JAYEHB010000367.1:0-900 GCA_034659375.1 Thermodesulfobacteriota bacterium | reverse complement strand
AATTCAATCTTTTTCAAAAAAACAATAAGCAGGAGCCTGTACCTGTATGGGCATCCACAGTGATTCGTCTTAAACATATAAAAGAACTTGCCTTGACAGAGAAAAAAAAAGAAAAAGGATCTTTGCTGGCAAAGATCTCTTTACAAAAGGATAAAATCTCTAAAAAAATACTTGGCAGTAAAGGCACAAAAGTTTATAAGGCTCTGGACAGAAAAAAGGCTGCTGATATTGATTATGATTTTCTGCTTGCAAAAAAGTGGAATGAATATGTTGACAGCCTTAAAACAATTTCTCCTGCAACTTTATATAATGAAAAATGTTATCACATGTTTTCAGATTTTTTTTCTGTGCTTTCCGATCCATCCAAACAGGAAAAACCTTTTAATTTAGTCTATTCCAAACTGCTGGAACTGGAGACTTTTTTTCAGCAGAATGAAGTCCCTCCGGAAGTATTCAGACTTATTAAAGGACCCTTTGATTTTTTTATGGTATATGGAGTTTACAGTACTGTAGAGTATCTTCAGGAAAAATGGGAAGAGACAGTTTTAAGTGCTTCATACAGTGTTGATCCTGAAAAATACTATTCAATAATGTTTGATAAGAACAGTGGATTAATCTGGAAATATGTCAACGAATATGCAGCTCCTTTTATTGATCAGAACAGAACAGGTTTTTTCCCAAAAAAGGCATTTGGAGCAAACCTTCCATTTTTCAACAGTTTTTTCAGACTGCTTAACAAAGGGGAAAAACTCTCCCTTGAACAGCAGAACGAATACATAGTTTCAATTCAAAATCTGCCTGTAAATGTAAATAGAACAGCAGGAATAAGACCCTATTCAAGCATCCTTACCCTTGAGTGCGCTGATGAGAAAATCGAGCTTGTGAACAATAATTTTCCAG
>JAYEHB010000366.1:0-6192 GCA_034659375.1 Thermodesulfobacteriota bacterium | reverse complement strand
CAAGTCCTGTACTGCTGAAACTGAACTTGTGTTCTTCAAAAAAACGTACAGGCTGAAGAACACTTTTAACTTATGGCTTACATCCCCTACCTTGAAGGGATAGGGGTTTTACGCCATCTTTATAAAACTACGCTCCGGCCGTGCCGGTTATATGAAAGTCCTGGCAAACCAGGAGTGTAACTTTCATCATTTGTTGTGTGCAGACTTAGACCACCAAGGCTGCCCATGGCAGTTATTTAAAAGGTGTGAGTTGTGATGAAAAATTCAATTCTTTATAAGCTTATTGTGATTTTTGTTGTCATTACTGTTGTCCCATTGGCTCTTATGGGGTATTTCATCGGTAAGAATTTTGAAACAACTCTATTGCAGGTCATGGAGAACACAGAGGAGATGGGCAAAAAAAATCTTCAATCTTCACGGCAAATAGGCCTCAATGTTATTGAGGACGCAGTCTCCCAGCTTGATAAAAAATCCACACAAGCCATTGAAACCAGAACTGTTGATCTGGCAGCCGGCATTGCTGATTTTTTATATGAAAGAGATCAGGATATTCGTTCTTTAGCATTACATTCTCCTTTATCACAATTATATTTAGAATTTATAAACAGCCACAAAAAAGATGTTATCCTCCATGGCAGATATGATTCCAAGACAAAAGAGATTGTGGAGAAAAATTCTGTTAAATGGAAAAATTCAGATAATAGAACAAACTGGCATCACATTCCTCCAAAACATTATAAAAAAGAATCAAAGCCTTTATTTCTGGAAATTACTTTTGTTGGAATCAATGGAATCGAGCTTATAAAAGCCAAACCAGGGAAATTATCAGATGATCTTCAGGATATCAGTGTCAAAAAAAACACCTGGTGTAAGGCAGAAAATTATTTTGAACATGCTGTAAAGCTTAAAAAAAATGAACTTTATGTTTCAAAGGTTATTGGAGAGTATGTCAAAGGCTGGATGCATAAGGACGACAATGGAAAGATAAAGGTTAAGCCGGAAAGTGCATATGCAGGTAAAGAAAATCAGTATGGTAAAAAATTTCAGGGACTTATCAGATGGGTTATGCCGGTCTATGAAGGAGAAATAAGGATTGGATATCTGACAATGGCTCTTGATCATACTCATATTATGGAATTTACAGATCATCTGATTCCAACTGAGGAGAGATTTTCTGATATTTCCGATGCAGGTTCAGGAAATTATGCTTTTTTATGGGATTTTGAAAATCAGAATATATCCCATCCCCGGGATTTTTTTATTTGCGGTTATGATCCTGCCACAGGTATGGAAGTGCCGGGATGGCTCAGTGAGAAAACTTACAGAGAATATACAGAGAGCCAACTCTCTTTAAATCAATTTATTGAAACTCTGCCGGACTTTAGAAATTTTACCAATACAAAAACAGGTTCAAAAGATCAGTTAAAAGCAGGCAGGGTAGCACTTGACTGCAGAGTACTTGATCATGCTCCCCAGTGTCAGGGCTGGAGCAGGGGTACTGAAGATGGTGGCTCTGGATCATTTTTGATACTCTGGAGCGGGTTATGGAAATTAACGACCTATGCTGCGGTTCCATATTTTACCGGTCAGTATGGAAATTCACCAAGGGGATTTGGTTATGTGACCCTGGGAGCAAATGTCAGGGATTTTCATCAAGCTGCCAATATTACCAGAAAGAACATTGAAATAAGCCTGGAGAACCAGGAAAAAAATATTGATTCCATACAGTCAGAGACAAAAGCTTTAATTAAAAAAAATCTGATACATCATTATGATCAGTTGATTCTGCTTCTCTGTGTTACATTTTTTCTGGTAATTTTACTTGCTGTTTTGGTGGGGCTTACATTTACCAAACCTTTGAGGCGTTTGATAAAAGGTGCAAGAGCCATTGGAAATGGGGATTATGATCAGCATATTGAGATAACATCCAAGGATGAAATTGGTAAGCTTGGAGAAACCTTTAACAAAATGGCATATGCTATTGCAGACTCAAACAATCAACTTCAGCTTGAAATCAAGGAGAGGTTAAAAACTGAAAAAGCTTTAAAAGAGAGTGAAAAACAATTTCGTAATATTTTTGAAACTGCCGTTGAAGGCATTTATCAAAATACCATTAAAGGGAAATACATAACAGCTAATCCAAGAATGGCTGAAATACTCGGGTATGAATCTCCTGATGCTTTAATGAAAGAGGTGACAAACATTAAAAACCTCTATGTTGATTCTTCCAATAGAGATGCATTTCTCAAAATTTTACTGCACCATGGGATTGTATCTGATTTTGAAACAGAAATGTATCGTAAAGATAGAAAAAAAGTATGGGTTTCAATCAATGCAAGGGCAGTAAAGGATGGGCAGGGTGAATTTAAGTATATGGAAGGTCTTTTAATAGATATAACTAAAAGAAAAGAGGCTGAACAGAAAAAAGGGGAGCTTCAAAAGAGGTTGGCAAGATCAAAAAAAATGGAGGCTCTTGGAATGCTTGCAGGTGGAGTTGCCCATGACCTGAACAATATTTTATCAGGAATTATTGCTTATCCTGAACTTTTATTAATGGAACTTCCTGAAGAGAGTGATTTAAGAAAACCTTTAGAAGCTATACACCAGGCAGGGAACAGAGCTGCAGCAGTTGTTGCAGATTTAATAACAATTGCCAGAGGCGTTGCCAGCGTTAAAATACCGTTAAGTTTAAATACTATTTGTGAGGAGTACCTTGTTTCTCCGGAATTTAAACAACTTGTCTCACTCAATCCCCACGTTAAAATTGAAACAGATTTTGATTTTGAGCTGTTTAACGTTAATGCTTCCAAGGTTCACATGGGTAAAATTATAATGAATCTTGTTTCCAATGCTGTGGAGGTTTGCGGGCAAAATGGTATTGTTAAAGTAGCCACAGAAAATCAGTATGTTGACAGACCGATTAAGGGGTATGATAAAGTAAACAAGGGTGAATACGCAGTACTTTCGGTATCAGATAATGGACATGGAATTTCTTTTGACGAGCTTAACAGTATTTTTGAGCCTTTTTATACAAAGAAAAAGGTGGGTAAAAGCGGCACAGGACTTGGACTTGCAATTGTATGGGATATTATCGTTGATCATGCAGGTTATGTGGATGTAAACAGCAGTGAAAAAGGAACCTGTTTTGATTTATATTTCCCTGTAACAGGAGATGAGATCAATTCTGAAGAAAATAGTGCTGTAATTGAAGAGTTTAAGGGAAATGGTGAGACAATTCTTGTTGTTGATGATGAGGAGACCCAGAGAATCATTGCCTGTAAAATGTTAAATGTTCTGGGCTATTCTGCCAAAGCTGTTTCAAGCGGTGAAGAGGCAGTTGCCTATATTAAGGAAACATCAGTTGATCTGATTATGCTTGATATGATCATGGTTCCAGGAATTGATGGTTATGAGACTTATAAAAGAATAATTGAGATTGCTCCTGGTCAAAAAGCAATAATTGTAAGTGGTTTTGCTGAAACGGAAAATGTGAAAAATATCCAGCAGCTTGGTGCTGGAAAATATGTAAAAAAACCGTATTCCCTGGGCTTGATAGGGCGTATTCTTAAAGAAGAAATAGGGTAAATTCAGGTCAGCACCTCATATTTGTCCATTCATATTTGCCCATTTTGGCCTTCACAATAGCATTAGGCATTAGTATGCTGTGCAGTCCCACCAAATAGACGAATATTAAAAGGCAAGTCATATGGGAGTAGGGGCGAACGGCCGTTCGCCCGTACTGGCATCAATGGTTAGCTTTTTTAAAATTTGGTTTTATGCACCATTTTGGTTACACTCATTTTATTTTGACCATGAGCCTTAGTATTGAAATACTGCACTGCCCCAGGAAAATCCTATGCCTGCGGTGAGCATTACAATTATATCTCCTTTGTTAATTTTTTTATCTTTTACTGCCATGTAAAGATTCAGAAAAATATCCTGACCCCCAAAATGTCCAAATTTTTGTAAATAGCTTGCAGAAGATGCTTCAACAGAAAGTCCAAGTTTTTTGAGAATAATTGTTTGTACTTTAAGGTTGTTGTTTACCATATCAAAATAGGAGATGTCAGAAGGTTTAAGACTGCATTTTTTTAAAGCCCCGTAAACCGCATTGAGCAGGCCCGGTATATAGATATCCTTAAATTCATTTCTTGCCCTCTCTATGTCAAGGCAGACATAGGTGTGCATATCACTCTTTAACGTCTCCTTTGAAGCAGGGTGGCACAATGCTCCTGCCTTAACGCACCATAGGTCATGAAATTCTCCCCTGGTGATTATTTCTGTACTTAAAGGCGAAAAGTCATCATGACCTCTGGTTAGAATCGCTGCTCCTCCTCCATCACCAAAAAAGACCGAATCAGCAGAATGAAACCGGGTAAACTGGCTCCATTTGTCCCCGGCTACAAGCATTACATTTTTAATGCCTTCATTAAGAGAAATATAGCCTTTGGCTAATTGCACGGCAGTCAGCATACCGCAGCATCCCTGGGAAATATCAAAGGCAAACGCATTATCTGCACCAATGGCATATTGAATTTTGCCGGCAGTGTGGGGCAGTATATAGTCGGGAACCCCGGCACCACAATAAATAATAGTATCAATATCAAGGGGATCAACATCTCCTTTTTCCAAAGCATCCAGGGCAGCCTTTATTGCCATGTCTGACGGATACTCACCAACAGCAGCCTCCCGCACTGTTTCAGCCCCCAGGGCATCCACTACAAATTCCGGGATTCCGCTTTTTTCTGCCAGTTCTTTGATGGATATTTCTTTTTCAGGTATATAAAAGCCCATTCCTTTAATTCCGCATATTTTGTTTTTTGAGATCAACTTTTTATCCTTTTATTTTCTATAACTGCCATGGGCAGCCTTGGTGGTCTAAGTCTGCACACAACAAATGATGAAAGTTACATTCCTGGTTTGCCAGGACTTTCATATAAAACTGTTTCTTTTGGGGAAGAGAATGCCCTATACTTTTTTTATTTTCCTGTAAAATTTGGTTTTCTTTTGGAAAAGAATGCCTCTATGCCTTCTTTTTTATCTTCAGTGTAATGGTTAACGCTGGCGGAGAGGATTTCCATCAGTGCACTGTTATCAACATGGGGAGCCGATGAGCTGTGCAGTGCATCTTTGACAAGGCTCATTGCAATGGGAGGGTTGTTGGCAAGTCGTTTTGCAAGTGTCTCTGTCTTAAAAGAAAGCTCTTTACCTGGAACCACAAAGTTTACCAGATTGCACTCACCAGCTTTTTCACCATCCATGAGATCCCCCAAAAGGCACATCTCCACGGCCTTGCCAAAACCAACAAGGCGTGGAAGACGATATGTTGCCCCTCCGGCTGCAACCAGCCCAAGTTTTATCTCAGGCAGACCAAATTTAGCTTTTTTTGCGGCTATTCTGAATGTACAGGCAAGGGCAAGCTCTAATCCACCCGAAGCTGCGTTGCCATCTATCATGGCAATGGTTGGCTGGGGCATCATTTCAATGGTTTTCAGCATGCGGTTAAAGTTTTTCAGAAAGATACGGGAGTTTAAAGGGTTATAGGAAGAGCCTTTTACATCTACTCCGGCACAAAAATTGTCTCCTTGTCCTCTTATCACAACGACTCTGACCCTTGTATCATCTCTGATTGCTTCAAATTTTTGTTCCAGGTTTGTTATCATTAACGGGGTGAGTGCATTGAGTTTTTCCGGGCGGTTTATGGTGATTGTGGTAATATGTTTATCTCTTTTTTCCAGGATTGTATCTTCCATGCATGGGATCTCCCTTGAATATATCTCTTAAACGCAATTTGCGACTCGAAAAATTCAGCTTAACAATAAATAACAAGAAGGTCAAATTTTCACTTTTATACTTTTTTTGCCACGGATCGAAGATGCAGGTTGTTCAAACAAAAAGAGAGGTTCCTGTCATCTCATTGGGTTTGTCAATTCCCATTACTTCAAGTACTGTGGGAGCAATCTCTCCAAGGATACCGTTTTTAAGTTTTTGCCCCACACAAATCCGGGGACACCGTACCTATTTATTTTTTAAAAAATAACAGATTCCTGCAAAGAATAGGGGCTGGACAGGAACTGGCGGTATGGAAAACATGGAACAATTATCTCTTTTTATTGACAAAAGGTGGGAAGCCATTTATTTTATAAAAATATGAGGTTGCTTTTTTGGTCAATATTTTTATATTCCCGTTGG
>JAYEHB010000365.1:0-6201 GCA_034659375.1 Thermodesulfobacteriota bacterium | reverse complement strand
ATTCCTGCTTCCTGGCAGTTTTTGATTCCCTGGATAGCTTTTTGAAATGAACCTTTTATGCCTCTAAATTCATCATGTATGGCTTCCATTCCATCTATGCTGATTCCCACATAGGAGAGGCCGATCTTTTTTAAAATTTTTGCCTTTTCCTTTGTAATAAGAGTTCCATTGGTGGATATTACAGCACGCATCCCTTTTTTAACTGCATATTCTGCATATTCTGCAAGTTTTGGATGTACAAGGGGCTCACCTCCGGAAAAAAGGATAACAGGCACGCCAAATTCTGCCAGGTCATCCATCATTTTAAAGCATTGCTCGTCCGTTAGCTCATTATCATAGGAGATGTCTTCGGACTGTGCATAGCAGTGGACACATTTAAGATTGCACCTTCTTGTCATGTTCCATACAACCACAGGTTTTTTATCCTTTGAAAACTGCAAAAGATGGGAAGGAAGCTGATTTGAGTTGCGACAATACCTCAGTGCATCGGAGGGTTCAACAGTTGAGCAGTAGAGCTTTGAAATTCCAATCATGATATCTCTTTCCTGATAAGGTCTTCTAAAAATGCTTCATGCTCCAGAAGTGATTTTTTTGATATAAAAAATCGATTTTTTTCTGTTTTTTCATGGACCAGATGAAGACCATCGTAAAAATCATTGTGTAGTTTTGCCATTATATCTTCAAATGTAATGCTGTTGTTAATAAACTGTTCTATAAGAAAATCCACAGCATCCTCTTCAAAGACAATATTAAGATCATGGAGATTGAAAAAATCAACCTCTATCTTTTTTACTGATTCATAGTAGGCTTTGATCTTTTTAATTGCATTGCCAAGTTCTGTGACATGGGTGCAGAAATATTCAGCAACAAGCTTGCTTCTCTCTTTTGACAATGTTAATCCATGTCTCAGGGAGAGATTTTTCCAGTTGTCTGTAATATAAGTTGTAATATATTTGTTTTCTATTTGTTTTGTGTTTTTATGGAGTAGTGCCCATTTTTCAGAATTTTTTTCCGATAAAATATCAGCAAGTTCAGCGTCAGGATCGTTTACTACCTCTTTTGTCACTGTAAAATTTGATATGGATGTGGACGGAAGTTCTTTTTCAAAAAGCATAAGGGCATTTTCAACAACACTAACAAGCCCCCTGGCACCTGTATTTTCCTTAAATGCTCGTTGGGCAAATAGTTCACAAGCTTCTTTGGTAAAGGATATATCTATTCCATAGGCTGCAAAATCAAGCCTTTTTCCAAGTATTACAGGGTTGTTCGGCATCCTTAAAATTGAAAAAAGATCTTTTTGGGAAAGTTCGTCAAGTATGCATCTCACAGGAAGCCGTCCTATGAATTCAGATTCAAAACCAAATTCCACAAGATCCTCTGATCTGAGTTTGTTTAAAAGATCACTCTCTTTATTGGATTTTGCAAGGGTTGCACCAAAACCCATGGACTGTTTTGTCACTCTTTTGTTGATAATTTCAGTAACGGATGAAAATGCACCACTTACAATAAAGAGAATATTTGCTGTGTTAACACTTTTTTTGCTTCTTTTTCCTGTCTTTTGGTAGCTTTCAATCTCCTGCATCATGGAGACTGGGTCATGGGGTACCCTGAGATCCACATCAGTCTCTTCCATGGGTTTTAACAGTGCCCTTTGAACACCTGTATGGGAAATGTCAGACCCCATGAAATTATTGGAGGATGCAATTTTGTCTATCTCATCAATATAGACAATACCGCACTCAGCAAGCTCAATATCATCATCCGCCTCTTTTACAAGATCCCTGATAAGATCTTCAATATCACCACCTACATATCCTGTTTCTGAAAATTTTGTGGCATCGGCCTTAACAAAGGGAACACCTATTTTTTTTGCAATGAGTTTGATAAGATAGGTTTTTCCAACACCAGTCGGGCCAAGCATTAGAATGTTGGCTTTTATGTTTCCTGTGATGTTTGATTCAAAATTTTTGTTTGTTTCACTATGCTTGATGCGGTTGAAATGTGTGCAGATTTTGGTTGCAAGAACAGCTTTGGCCTTTTTCTGTTTTACAATATACTGATCAAGGTAAGAGATAAGTTCCAGGGGTTTTAAGTCAAAATCCAGCAGTTTTTTTCTGCCTTCAATTTTATCTTTTCCTGAAACAGGTGCTTTTTTGGGAAGCATGGAAGGGGAGATTATTTTAACATTGCCCCCGAATTTCTTATTTAAAAATTCACCAAGCTCTTTTTCAATTGTTCTGGGGTCCGGGATATTTTCGTTTTTTTCTTTCATGACTGAATATTATAAGCATGCAACAATATTGTTCAAGTGATTTTATGATTTTTTGTAACTTTTCTTTTAAACATCATGCATGCTTCTCCTGTGGATTTCAATACTACTGATGAAGGAAGCTGCTTTCCTTTGAAGCCCATGGCTCTACAGCCACAGGGGTAATCAGGGTCCCATGTAACATAATAGTGACAGCATTTGTGGCAGTTTATACGTTTTTTTTTACCCATGAGCGTTTATCCAATGCCTGGACAACTCAACCCTTGTAGTTGAATTTTTTTGGGCTTGGTTCTATAGTAAATATTTACAAAAAAAAAGCCGCATACTTAATGTGTGCGGCTTTTTTTTACTTAGGGATCTTCCAAAAAATAATCCACGCATCTTGCTTGTCTTTTTGCCCGTCTCCTGCGTTGCACCAATGGGACATATTTCAATATGCCCCCATTACCGCACCTTGAAGACGAACAACCCGATCATACAAATTGGCCTGTGCAATATACGTATATTATTTTCTTCCAGATCCCTTATTAATCTTTAATTGTTTTTTGTCTTAATTTATATTTCATCACTTTTCCACTGGGAGTATGGGGCAGCTCCTCTACAAAAAAATATTTTTTTGGGGTTTTGAATTTTGCAAGCCTGTTAGAAAGAAAATCATCCAGCTCTTTTTTGGTCAGCTCTTTATCTTTTTGGGGAACTATCATGGCAGTTATTGTCTCTCCCCAATCCGGGTGGGGAAAACCCACCACTGCAACTTCGTTAACATCCTGGTGCCCGGCAATAGCATCTTCCACCTCTTTTGAATATACATTTTCACCACCGGTTACAATGATATCTTTGATACGATCTACAATGTACCAATATCCATCATCATCTATCCTGACCACATCGCCTGTGCAGTACCAGCCATCATGAAAAGCCGCTTCAGTGGCTTGTGCATTGTCAAGGTATTCTTTCATCATGCTTGCGGCCTTGAGCCATATTTCTCCTGTTTCACCAGGGTTTGCCATGGTGGAACTATCTTTCATGATTTTAATGCTGGCTCCCGGCAAAGGTTTGTTTCCGATTGCACCAGCTTTTTTTTCATGATCTTCTGGTGTGAGAACAGTACCTGATGGTCCAGCTTCGGTCATGCCGTAAACCTGATAGAACTTATCACTTTTATAATTCTTTACAAGCCTGCGAACAGTTTCCGGGGCAATGGGGCCACCACCGTAGATCCATGCTCTCATGGAGGAAAGATTAAATTGGTCAAAATTTTCCACCACCTGCAGGGGCATGAGATATGAAATTGGAGCACCAAAATATACAGAACATTTTTGCTGTTCAATAATTTGAAGAAAGAAAAGAGGGTGATATTCACGGAGCAGCACGACCGCTCCCCCCACAAGGGTTGTTCCCATGAACCAGTTGTTCAGTGGCGAGGAGTGCCATATAGGCATGGCAATGAGCGTGCGGTCCCTGTCAGTAAAATCAACGCATTTTACACCTGTTATCCCTGCTGCAATAACACTTTCATGGGTATGTACACATCCTTTGGGTTTGCCTGTGGTTCCACTGGTGTAAAGAATTTCAGCACTATCTTTATCATCCACAGATACTGGTTTAAAAGAGATTCCCTCTGCCATGGCATCCTGAAGAGAGGTGAAGTTCTCTGCTGGAGTATCAATTGCGATTTTTTTTATGTCCCGGGTAATGGATAGAGCTATATCCTTTAGTGTTCCATCAAAAAGAAAGAGTTTTGTGTCACTGTCTTTAAGGATATATTCAACTTCGGTGGTGGTGAGTTTATGATTTATTGGAACAACAATACCTCCAGCCTTTAAAATGCCAAAAAATGAAAAAACAAAATCCGCAGTGTTCTGGCTCATCAATGCCACTGGATCTCCTTTTTTTACCCCCCATTTCTGAAAACAGGCAGCAGCAGATTCACCTTTTTCCCTTAGCTCTCTAAAAGTATAAGATTTGTTTGAATCCCATAATGCTTCTCTGGCTGAATATTTTTTTGCATTGTTGTCAACAAGATCAATAATGGTCATGGTGAATCCTCCTGCTTTTTAAGTTTTTCCATGCGTTTTTTTAATTTATCCATTGTGGAGAGAATCTCCTGTTCCAGAAGATCAAGCTCAACCCTTCTTAGCTTAATCTCCTTTAACTTTGTACTGGCAAATGCAAAACTTTTTTTAATCTGTTCCATCTCATCCATATCTGCATTGGCCATACCGATCATTTCTGAAATTTCATCAAGGGAAAAGCCAAATCGTTTTCCCCTTAGTATCAGTTTCAGTCTTGCCCTGTTTCTGCTGGTATAGATTCGCTGATTCCCAGGTGTTCTCTCCGGGGAGATAAGGCCTTTTTCTTCATAAAATCTTATGGTTCTGGTACTGATATCCAACTGACCTGCCAGTTCTGAAATTGTCCAGCACTCTTTACTCTTTTGTTTTTCTATATACATAATTTTTCCATATAACCGGCACGGCCGGAGCATGGTCATTCTCATCGGCCACAATACCCTAAAGGGCAGAAACCAAAAAATGAAAGTCAATGATTACAGTCGTTTAAAAGGACTTTCATGTAAACCCCCATGCCCTGTCGGGCACAGCAAAGGATGAAAGTCCTGCAATTCTAAGCATTTATACGTCATTCCCGCGAAGACGGGAATCCAGACTTTCATATAAAAAACCTGAAGGTCACACGTAAAACGGTCATTCCATGACAGACACAATAATAAATACCTAACGTTTACGTAAACTGTAAGAAAGATTATGTCAAGAGAAAAATATCAAAATGACGTTAATGTTTTTAATTTTGACAATGAATTTAGGCTCATGAAAAATAAAGGGGTCAAATAAAGGGGTCAAGTCTGCTCTTGACTCTTATTGATGAAATAAGGCAATAGATGCATTCTTATGCCTTACATTTTCGAAGTATCTTTTAACAGGTCAACAAACACTGGTAATACTGGTTGGTAGAAAATACTTTTTTTGACCGCCTGCCACAGTTCATCACATGATACCATGCATCAGAAAATAACGCCCCAATGATTTGCCATAAGGAATCGGCTGCCACATACCGTATCTTTGAACCATTTAGCCACAACATACGGCTACCAATTTAAAGCGGGACAATTTCCGCCATTTTGGCTCCATGGCAATACCACAATCAAGCAAAAATTAAGGGCTTGCTAACTAATTGAATTTACAGGCTGTCCCGCCTTAAGTGGGTAGCCCAACATACAAACGCTTTATACGTAAAAAGGGCTTATGGCAAATATCCAGAAAAAGTGAATCAGGTTGACAATTATTCGGATATATGGGAAGAAACAGAACTGACGGCAGATGAATTTATCCGTCGCTTTTTGCACCATGTATTACCATTAAATTTCCATAGGATTCGATATTTCGGTTTTCTCGGCATTTGTAAAAAAGCATTGCGGCAGGAAATATGGGAATATCTTGTATTGTGAGATTGAGAAACAATTAACAAAAATGGGGTATAGTATCGTCCTTCAAAAGGGATCTCATGTAATATTTTCTGACGGGAAAAATATTTTTTCAGTACCAAATCACGGTTCAAAAGATATTTCCATTGGTGTTGAAAAACAACTATTAAAAATATTGAATTTAACTGCTATTGAGTTGAAAAACGTTAAATAAATCACCTGACAAAAACATGCACTCGGACAAAATAAAGCTGCGTTCGTTCCTCACTACGCTTTATTTTGCCGGTGATGTTAAGCGTTTTTTTGATAATATAATAAATTTTAACATATTGAGGTGAAAATGATTACCCTTGATCAGGCAATTGATACGGTAAAGCAATTACCAATAGAACAACAGGAAATCCTGGCTGATATTTTTTATCATCGGCATCTTGAAAAACGCCGCAGGGAAATTGCTGAGGATGCAAGAAAATCAATGGCTGATTTCCAT
>JAYEHB010000364.1:0-6214 GCA_034659375.1 Thermodesulfobacteriota bacterium | reverse complement strand
TCTCTATCGTAATGAGCCTTTTTCAGCATATCAGATGCTTTTAAATCTCTATGACCTGGATATACAATTTCTTGCATCCTATGATATCCTTAGAATGATACAGATCGTTCCTCTTTTTTCAATTCTAATTTTTTTTCTTATCTATCTTGGAAATAATTTAAAGAATTCTCCTTTTATAACTCTTTTTCTATTTGTTATGGTTTGTTTTGGGGTTATACCTTTTATTTTTCACATTTTTTCAGGAATTTTTGCATATTTTTCAACAACTGTTTTTTTGGGTTTTCTTGTATATTATTTTCTGCGTGGATATTCAAAGGGCAATCTTGGAAGAACCTCCTATTATATTATTCTGGTCTTTCTCTGCATGTCGGTTTTTCTCTATATGCTGAATATGGCACTTGATTTTTATAATAATTTAGATCCTGTTCTTCTCAGTGACACATATGGATTCTGGATGACCTGGATAATTTTTACTGTTCTTACTATTACAGCATTTTTAATAAACATGAGGGGATCTGAGGATTTCTGGTTCTTATTGATAACTTTTGGATTTTCAATAATTGCCTATTCAACCTTAGTTAATCCTCTGTTTGTTTCAGGCCCTTTAAAGTTTTTTGCAAATAATTTCAGTGAAGCAGGCATTCAGACAATTGCTCATATTAAAATCGTGAGCATGGCCCTTGGCATTGCCATTTTCGCCGGAATTCCCCTTGGTGTTTATATCACACGACATCCAGGTGCTGCCAATGTTGTTCTCTATATTTCAAGTATTCTCATAACAATACCAAGTATTGCCATGTTTGGATTCATGATGCCTATACTCTCCTCTATTGATACTGCATGGGACGCAGTCAGCGGAATAGGAATCGGTGTTGTGCCTGCAGTGGTTGCTCTCTCTCTTTATTCCCTGCTTCCCATTGTCAGGAATACCTATATTGCTTTAAAAAGTGTTGATCCTGCAACCATTGAAGCCGGCAAAGGCATGGGCATGACAAATTTTCAGCTTCTTATTCAGCTCCAGCTTCCTCTGTCTGCTCCCATTATCATGGCAGGTGTAAGAACTGCTGTTGTCATGGGTATTGCCATTGGAGCCATTGCAGCATACATTGGAGCTGGGGGCTTGGGACTTTTTGTAAGTCAGGGTCTTCAGATGTCAACAAATGATTCTGTAATTGCAGGTGCCATAGCAATGAGTCTTCTGGCAATTGTATCGGATATATTTCTTGAAAAGGCAGAGGATTGGATTACTCCTGAGGGGCTTAAGATTAGACAGGCAACTGATTAAACAATTAAGAATAAGTAATAAGGATATACATTATGGGAACAATGCTGAGTCTTCAAAAAGTTACAAAGATCTATTCTGGAGCAGGTCATATAAAGGCGGTAAATGAACTCTCCTTTGATTTGGAAGAGGGTGAAATCTGCACATTTGTGGGGCCCTCCGGGTGTGGAAAAAGCACTGCAATGAAGATGATCAATCGTTTGATATCCATTACAAGCGGTAAAATAATTATAGATGGTCAGAATATTGCCAATCTCAATACCATTGAACTTAGAAGAAAGATAGGGTATGTTATTCAGAATATCGGTCTTTTTCCCAATATGACCATTGGAGAGAATATTGGCATAATTCCTAAACTTCTTGGCTGGCATAAATCAAAAATAGATGAAAAGATCCAGAGTCTTCTGGAGATTGTCAATCTCGCTCCCGAAGAGTTCAGGGACAGGTATCCAAGAGAGCTCTCCGGAGGACAGCAGCAGCGTGTAGGTGTTGCCAGGGGAATGGCCGGAGATCCACCCATAATGCTTATGGATGAGCCCTTTGGAGCTATTGACCCAATTAACAGAACCAGTCTTCAGGATGAATTTTTAAGAATTCAGGAAAAATTGAACAAAACAATTGTATTTGTCACCCATGACATTGATGAGGCAATTAAGATGGGAGACAAGATCTGTCTTTTAAAGGATGGAAAACTTGTCCAGTTTTCCACTCCTGAAGAGATCCTGACACATCCCAAAAATGATTTTGTCAGTGATTTTGTTGGCGGAGACAGAACCCTTAAACGTCTCAACCTCTTTACAGTTAAAAGAGCCATGAAAGATAATCCTCCTGTTATACTGGAATCTGAAACAACTGAAACGGCCCGGGGAATGTTTTCAGAACTTGATATACAGTTTCTCATAACAGTGAATGGAGATGGAGTTTTAACAGGTATGCTGAAAAGAGATGAGCTTCTCGAAGGTGCAAAAAAAGTAAAAGAATCAACAGAGTCAACCAATGCCTGGCTTCCATCTCATTCCAGTTTAAAGGACGGGTTGTCAGAAATATTCACCCATGAGTATGGTTTTTTAATCGTGGTGGATGAAGCTAAAAAGGTTATTGGCTGGCTCCATACTGAAGATATAAAGAAAACTTTGAAAGGATAGATATCACCATGATTTTAAAAATTTCATTTCAATGGTTTAAGAAAATCCTTCCCATGCTTTTAACAGTGATTTTCATTGTGTGGCTCTATAAGTTTTATGGTGCCTGGGAATATACATCAAAAAATATGTCTGAATTTTTCACACTTGTCACCCAGCATTTCATGCTTGTGATCATAAGCATGATTGCTGCTGTAAGTGCCGGACTGGTACTTGGGATACTCATGACACGAAAAGGCATGGAAAAAGCCTCTCCTGTGATCATGGCTGTTGTAAATGTATGGCAGTCGGTTCCATCCCTTGGTGTCATAGCCATGGCATATGGGCTGCTTCCTCTGCTTGGAATGTCAGGCATTGGCATGGTGCCGGCTCTTGTTGCCCTTTTTTTACATACCGTGGCTCCTGTTGTGAGAAACACCTATTCAGGAATAGATGGTGTCAGCGATGATGTTATTGAGGCTGCCACAGGAATGGGCATGACAAGAAAGCAGATACTCTTTAAAATTGAAATTCCCAATGCAATGCCTGTTATAATGGGTGGAGTGCGTACTTCCACAGCAATTATTGTTGGCACAGCTCCCCTTGCCACTCTCATAGGTGGAGGAGGACTTGGTTTCTGGATTTTTACAGGAATAGCACTGGTTGATATGGGCATCATGATGGCAGGAGCAGTGCCCGTGGCCATCATAGCAATGTTTTTTGATTATCTCCTGGAACGTTCTGAAAAAATTCTTGTGAGCAGAGGGATTTACGCAGAGGAATTTTAGAGAGCTTTTTATATTTTGTTGTGTGCATGGTGCATGCGACGGTTTTAAATAAATATTATTTTAAGGAGGAGTTAAAGATGAAAAAAGTATTACTTTTTATTGTGGCAATTTCTTTTCTGTTACTTCCCATGGGTGTTTTTGCTGGAAATCCGGTTAAGGTAGGTTCAAAAGGTTTTACAGAACAGATTATTCTGGGTAAAATCATGGTAAATCTTCTAAAAGACCGAGGCATTCCTGTGGTGGATCAAACCAGTCTTGGTGGTACCAATGTTAATCGTGAAGCCCTTAAACAGGGGCAGATAGATGTATATATGGAGTACACAGGAACAGCCTGGCTGACATTTTTCAAGAAAAAAGAGGTTGTGCGGGATGCTGTTAAACTTTTTGATAAAGTAAAATGCATTGATGCAAAGAATGATCTTGTATGGCTTACCCCTGCGCAATTTAATAACACCTATGCAATTATCATGAAAGCATCAACTGCAGATAAGTTTAATATCAAATCGCTTTCTGACTGGGCAGCCTGGACAAAGGCAAATTCTGGGAAAATGAGTGTTTCCACCAATACTGAATTTTATTCCAGGGTTGATGGTTTTAAGGGTATGATGGAGTATTACGGCCTTGAATTTGGCAAAGATATTCCAGATTCAAATGTAATAAAAATGGAAACAGCACTTGCTAAAAAGGCTGTAAGAGATGGACAGGCCATGTGCGGCATGGCTTTTGCCACTGATGGAGAGATCAAGGATTATAACCTGACTGTTCTTGACGATGATAAAAGCTATTTCCCCATTTATAATCCTGCACCGGTTATACGTACATCTGTTCTTAAACAATATCCGGAGTTAAAACTTATCCTTAGTGAATTTGGTGCTTCCCTTGATACCGGAACCATGACAAGATTGAATTACAGGGTTAATGTAAACGGAGAGAAACCTGCAGCCGTCGCAAAAAGCTGGCTTGAGGGGGTAGGGCTCATTATAAAGAAAAGAAAATAATCATTTTTTATTTTTTGTATAGTTATGGCGTTGGAAGAAAATAATTGTTCCAATTTGGTGCAGGCCAATTTGTATGATCGGGTTGTTCGTCTTTAAGGCGTGATGACAGGTGCATAGTATGATGCTATGTGCCTGTTATCATAACGCAGAAAACGGGCAAAAAGACAAGCAAAATGAATAATTATTTTTTCCCACCGCCCTTAAACCAAAGTGTTTAAATAGGATGTTTTTTATTGCAAAAAACGTCCTGTTTTTTTTTGGGGGAGCTGGAGTAAGAATTAAGAAACTAACGAATGTTGAAAAAGTCAACAAGCAGGTATTTTGTCAGCAATATGAAATTTTGACAGGTTTTGTTACATTTTTCTTGACAGGTTTAAAAACAAATGTCATTTATGAATTACACCAAATTATAGATGAATGAAATTTGCTGATATGCGGTTTCCATTTTTTAATTGTTACGTGGCTTTGCGTTTTCGGCATATATAAAAACTCAACCAAGGAGGAACTTATGAATTTAAAGGGTTTGCAGGGGGGACAATACCGTCCTCTTTCACAGGATCAGATCAAAATCATACATGAAGCATCTTTAACCATCCTGGAAAACACAGGAGTCGGGTTTGAAGAAGGTCTTGGTGATACTGCACAAATGCTCCAAAAAAATGGTGCCATTGTGGACAGGGATAAGAGGAATATTAAATTTCCAAAAGCTCTGATCACTGAACAGGTGGCAAAGGCTCCTGAGCAGGTGATACTCTATGGCAGGGAAAGCAAAAACGATCTTGATCTTTCTGAAGATAGAGTCCATTTGGGAACCGGCGGTGCAGCCATAAAAATTCTTGATCCTGAAACTGGTGTTGTCAGAGCCACAACTTTAAAGGATCTCTACAATGTTGCAAGAATTGTTGATCAGCTGGAGAATATCCATTTTCTGCTGAGACCCTGCATCCCAACGGATATTTCTGAATCAGCCTATGATATTAATATGTATTATGCATGCCTTAAAGCCTCAACTAAACATGTAATGTCAGGGGTTAATGATGAAAAAGGCTTCCATGATGTACTCAAGCTTGCTTCAATGGTTGCAGGAGGAGAGGAAAAATTCAGGGCAAAACCTTTTATTTCCGTAATCACTTCCTTTGCAATAAGCCCTTTAAAGCTCTGCACCCAGTCCACCCATATCATGCAGGAGGCCAACCGGAATAATATTGCAGTAGCTCTGTCCAGTGCGCCCATGGCAGGTTCAACATCTCCCCTTACAATGGCAGGAACCCTTGCCCAGCTCCATGCTGAACAGCTTGCTGGAATAACTATCTGTCAGCTTACAAATCCAGGAGCCCCAACTCTTTACGGTGGAATTCCAGGGCTTGCAAATCTTAAAACCATGGGATACTCAGGAGGGGCTGTTGAATGCGGAATGATGAATGCGGCAATTCATCAGCTTTCAAGGCATATTAAGGTTCCCAATTACAATTCATCAGGGCTTACCGATTCCAAGATTCCTGATGCCCAGGCTGGATGGGAAAAGGCCTTAACCGCAGTTCTTGCCTCCATGGGTGGTTCCAATTATATTCACCACAGTGCAGGAATGCTTGAATCCATGCTCACCATAGCCCATGAACAGTTTGTGATTGACGATGAAATTATTGGAAACTGCTGCAAGGTTCTCAAGGGAATTGATGTGGATGCAGAGCATCTTGCCTTAGAAGTTATTAATTCTGTTGGCCCTGGCGGTAATTTTATGGTATCACCACATACAATGACCCATATGAGAACAGAATACTTTGCAGGAAATGGAGTTACAGACAGAAAAAGTCGTGACAAATGGGAAAAAGAAGGCTCCCTTGATACAAGAGAAAGGGCTAAGAAAATAGCAGTGCAACTTCTTGAAAAGAGTGAGACTTCATATATCCCTGATGAAATTGACAGGGCTATACGTGAAAAATTTGAGATATTACTTAAAAACAATTAACAGGATGAAGAAAGGCACCCTTCAAAGCTTGCTGTTTTTCAGTGAGTTTTGTAAAC
>JAYEHB010000363.1:0-6217 GCA_034659375.1 Thermodesulfobacteriota bacterium | reverse complement strand
GACTTATCAATTGAAAATTGAAAATTGAAAATTGAAAATTATGAATTATCAATTATGAATTATCAATTATGAATTATGAATTATGAATTATGAATTATCAATTATCAATTATGAATTATGAATTATCAATTATCAATTAATTGTTAAGCCTGACCCCCTAAATCCCGCTCCACCCAGGTTACTGATAACCGGAGAATTGAGTAAAATAATAAGGAGAATCTCATATGAAAGCCAGAAAAGTAAAAGAGATCATGATCCCTCTATCTGAATATGCAACAGTTTCAGAAGAAGCAACCCTTTATGATGCAGTTAAATCACTTTACAATGCCCAGAACAATTTTGAAAAAGAGCAATACCGGCACAGGGCAATTCTTGTTTATGATAAAAACAATCGCATAACAGGCAAAATAAGTGCCATTGATATAGTCAGGGCGATTGAACCAAAGTACAGGCAATTTGAACAATCTGACCAAAACAGGGATATAGGTTTATCCCGTTTTGGTTTAAGCTCTGCATTCCTCAATTCTCTGGTTAAACAGTATGACCTATGGGATGAAAAGATTGAAAAGCTTATAGCAAAAGCAGAAAAGCAGAAAGTAAGAGATATAATGTATACACCTTATGAAGGTGAATTTGTCCAAGAGGACTCTTCTCTGGCAGAGGCAATCCACCAGCTTCTCATAGGACATCATCAGTCCCTTCTTGTGCTTCAAAAAAATCAAATCACAGGTATTTTAAGACTTACAGATATTTTTAAAAATATTTGTGATCTGCTGCTTGCAACAAAATAGACAGGTTATGGCTTCATGAACCTTTACACAATATTTATTATTGATGATGAAGAGACGATCAGGGAGGGACTGGCACTCCTCCTTGAGCCGGAATACAGAATAGAGACCTTTGCCAGCGGCAGCGAAGCCATGGAGGGGCTTTCCCATATGACTCCTGATCTTGTGCTCCTTGATATAGGACTCCCTGACATGAGCGGGATTGACCTTCTTAAAAGTTTAAAAAAAATTCATTCTGATGTTCCGGTTATCATGATAACTGCATATGAAGATATTGATACTGTGATTGCTGCCATGAAATGCGGTGCCTATGACTATCTTGTCAAACCCCTTAACAGTGACAATCTTGAGCTTGCCCTGGGTAATGCTCTAGAGACAGTAAAACTGAGAAAAGAGGTAAAAAATCTCCAGGAAAAATTTATAGCAGAGAATCTTCCCTGTTTTATTGGAGAGAGCGATGTTATCCAGGACATGCTTGAATTTGTTAAAATGGTGGCAAAAAGTCCTGACACCCCCATACTTATTCTTGGAGAGACAGGAACCGGAAAAGAGCTGGTTGCAAGTTCAATACATTATAGAAGTCCTAATTTTAAAGGAAACTTTGTTATAGTAAACTGTGCAGCCATACCAACAGATCTCATTGAAAGTGAAATATTCGGTTATGATAAAGGAGCTTTCAGTGGTGCAAATCCCCTGGGCAAAAAAGGATTGATTGAAGAAGCCATGGACGGCACCCTGTTTCTTGATGAAATAGGCGACCTCTCTCTTTCTGCCCAGGCAAAACTCTTAAGATTTATTGAAACAGGTGAATTTTACAGAATCGGGGGTTCTGAAAAACATCATATTCAGACCAGGATTGTATCAGCAACCAACAAGGATCTCAATCAGATGATTGAGGAAGATCTCTTTAGGCGAGATCTCTATTTCAGGATTGGTGTTGTAAAAGTTACTGTTCCATCCCTGAACAGAAGAGGTTCAGACATACTCCCCCTTGCCGGCTTTTTTTTAGATAAATTCAGTAAAAAATTTTCAAAAAAAATCACCTCTTTTTCTGATCAGGCACACCATGCCCTTGTTAATCATAACTTTTCAGGAAACGTCAGAGAGCTGAAAAATATTATTGAAAGAGGGGTTCTTGTGACTAAAAACCTGGAATTATCACCAGAGGATATGGGGTTTGCTGAAACATCAGAATCAAAGATAGGTTCACCCGGCAAAGGCGGTATCCCTTCCCTGACTTCCCAGGGTATGGATCTTACAAAATTCCAGAATTGCCTGGAAGAATTTTATATCAATGAAGCGTTCAAACTTGCAGAGGGCAATGAAAGTCAGGCGGCAAAACTCCTTAACATGAACCATCACACCTTTCGCTACAAAAGAAAAAAGTGTAAGCGTTCACAGGACACTGACCTTGCGTAGTCGGGCACTTGACGTATATGAGTACGTATAGGTGCCCTTTGCCTTGCATCTGCAGTACCAAAGCAAACGCTTACAATTCAGCAAAATTAACTATGACGGTTACAAAAAAACTTACCCATAAGCATAAGAAAGAGGAGATTTAAATTGCAGAGGACTCACAAATCTGAACATAGAATCCCTGCATCAGATACTTTGCAAAGCATAAACCTTCTTCTTATCAGGGAGACAGAGCTTGATTCTCTTATTGCATCGGTCAAAGACACACTTCAAAGAGATGGGGGCTACAGGGATGTTAAAATTGTTCTGATTGAAGATGCAGCAAAAACAAAAAAAAATTCAGATGGAGAGGAAAAAATATTATTACCTGAAGAGAATCTCTCTGGAATAAATATCCATGCGCATTGTATAAAACAGACTCTTACAAAAAAGGAAGCTCTGCTTTTCAAGCATGATTCAAAATGCTGCAAAGAGTGTCTTGTTTCTATTTGCGACTTCACCTGGGCATCCATAGCGGTACAGCTGACCTGTAGAAAAAAAATTTATGGATGTCTCTTTGTCACTGTTCAAAAAGAGCTTGTTGCAATCAAAACAGAACAAAAATTTTTAGAGGCGATTGCTGAAAATATTGCAGCGGGAATTCACAGGATCAGGCAGGAAGAGATATATAAAACAACAGCCGCCGACCTGAAAAAAAGAGTTCTTGAGCTTGATTATATATACTCATTTTCAAAGCTTATTGAAAAAAAAGATTCAACTTTAGACGAGATACTCCAGGGTGGTATCGATCTCATCCCCTTATCCATGCAGTATCCTTCCAGAACATGTGCTGATCTTTTTCTTGGGGATACCAGCCAGAATTTCAGCACAGATAATTATAGAGAGACCCCGTTAAGGCTTAAAAACAGGATAATTGTTAATCGTGAATCCATTGGAGTGCTGACAGTCTGTTATTTTGAATCTGACCTGGAAAACGAGAATCATCTGTTTTTAAAAGAAGAGCAGGATCTGATCAGTTCTGTTGCTGTGAGAATGGGCAAAATAATTGAAAGAAAGCGTTACAGGCTTGCCCTTGAAGAGAGTGAACAGAGATTTCGAGACCTTACAAACAATGCTGTAACAGGTATTGCAATTTTCCAGGAGAGACGTATTGTTTTTCAAAATCCTGAGTATAAAAAAATATTTGGTTCTTTATCGGGTTCCTCTTTTCTATTTTGTGATCAGAGAATCCATTCCAATGATATGGAAAAGATAAAAGAGTTTCAAAAAAAAATTACAGCAGACAATTTTATCAGCCAGGATGTGGATTTCAGAATCTGTTCAGAAGCGATACCTGAAAACGGACAAACTGTAAAATCAGTCTTCTGCCGGGCAGTCAAAACAGAGTTTAATTCAAAAGAAGCAGTGCTTCTCAATGTAATGGATATGACAAAACCAAAAGAACTTGAGCATCTGTTGAGGATTCAGGACAAAATGACATCCCTTGGGCGTATTACTGCAGGAATCGCCCATGAGATCAGAAATCCCTTATCAGGTATTAATATCTATTTAAAAACCCTTGAAAAGATGTGTAAAAGCCGTGAAGAGCTTGCAACGGAAAAAAAAATAATTTTCCAGATACAGTCTGCGTCCAATAGAATCGAGGCTGTCATAAAAAGAGTTCTTGATTTTTCAAAACCTGATAATCTTAAACTGACAAATTTAAATATAAACGTTCCTGTTCAAAATGCCCTTGATCTTGCCTCTGTAACATTGAGAAAAAGCGGGATAATAATTAGAACAGAACTTGCTGAAAATCTCCCCATGTGCAGTGCAGATAACCATCTCATTGAACAGGTACTTTTAAATCTTTTTACAAATGCTTCAGAAGCAATGAAAACAAAAAAAGAGGGTTGCAAAATCATTTCTATAGCAACTTCATATATTCAGGATGAAGCTTTGTGCATAAAGGTTGAAGATTCAGGTATTGGTATTTCAAAATCCCTGCACAGTAAAATATTTGATCCGTTTTATACTACAAAAAACAGTTCCGGCATAGGCTTAAGCATATGCAACAGAATAATTAAAGACCACAAGGGTACGCTTGAAGCCCATGAAAGCGAGTCCCTTGGCGGCGCCAAATTTATCATTCACCTGCCGCTCTGATTGATGGCCCTGTTCTTGTGCAGGCACTCATTCAAAGGTAAATATTCGGCCAGCACCCCATCTTCGTCCATGTTGGCCTGCTCACATAACCTGAAGGTCAGAAAATAGCATTAGATATGTTGACACTAAAAAATAATAATTTCATTTAAGCTTTAAATAATGACCAATGGATTTGATTCTGCTATTATGGGCTACCTTAGACTAATAGTTAAAGATATGACTGCCAAATAAGAACAGAATTAAACAATCAGATCAAGGAACCCAAATGTCAAATAAAAAATGCTATATTCACCTATTGCCCCATGACAGGAGGATTGAAGCAAAACCAGGAAGAAGCCTGATGGAATCCCTCATGGAAAAAAATATTTTTTTACGATCTGACTGCGGCGGCAAAGGTCTCTGTAAAAAATGCCAGATCAAAGTTGTTGCAGAAAACGGTGATGTTGAATCAAAAGAGGCATGCACATTTACTACCCTTGAGGATGTCACCATTGAAATCCCGGAATCATCTATGCTCTCCTCCCATATTATCAGCAAAGCTCCTGTATCCTTTCCTGAAGCGTTCAATGACAGATTCAGGAATGTTGAAGGCAGGGATTGCTACGGCATTGCCACGGACCTTGGCACAACAACCATTGCCATCTATTTTTGTAACATAGCCCAGGGCAAGGTACTCTCATCAATAGCCGTTAAAAATCCCCAGGCCCTGTATGGAGATGATGTCATGAGCCGTATTAGTGCCATCGGCCTTGGGGAGAAAAATCTTGGACATTTGCAAAAACTGGTTGTCAGGGCAATAGAGTGGGGGATAAAAAAACTTTTAAAAACTTTTGATATTAAAGAAGAGATGATCTCTCAAATGGTGGCCGTCGGCAATCCAGCCATGATACATATATTGGCTGGAATTGATCCAAAACCCATTGGCACCGCCCCTTACCAGCCAGCTTTTTATGATGTAAAAAATATTCAGTCAAAGGAGTTGGGATTTAAAATTAAAGATTTTTTGGTTCAGACACTACCCCAGGTATCTGGGTTTATTGGAGGAGATATCCTTGGTGCAGCCATTGCAGTTGACCTTGAAAATCAGCCTGAAGGAACTCTTCTTGTGGACTTAGGTACCAACGGAGAACTGATGCTAAAGGGAAATGACAGGTTCTTTGCCACCTCATGTGCAACCGGGCCTGCTTTTGAAGGTGCAGCCCTGTCCTGTGGAATGCAGGCAATCCCCGGTGCCATCAATAGGGTCCAAATAGAAACCCGGGAAGACTTACCAGAATACACAATGATTAACCCGTCAAATTCTTTGGGCTTGAAGCCGTCCGGGATTTGTGGAACCGGCATCATCAGTGCTGTGGCTCAATTTTGTCACAAGGGCATCATTACATCAGACGGTGCTTTTAAAAAAAATAACAATATTCCATTTTTAAAAAAAGATACTTTGGGAAGAACACAATATATCCTTGTGCCGGAAAATGACTCTGCAGACGGTTCTGCTCTCTTTATCAGCCAAAAGGATATAAGGTCCGTCCAGCTTGGCAAGGCAGCCTTGATTACCGGCATTGAATTTCTTTTGAACAAGGCAGGAATTGAAAGGGCAGCAAAAATTATCATTGCAGGGGCCTTTGGGACATTTCTTGATAAAGGAGATATGATGACCCTAGGTATGATCCCGGCCATGGATACTGACAGGATTGAAGTCCCGGGTAATTCAGCTGGAGCCGGAGCTGTTATGGTTTTGTGTGACAATGCCTATCTTGAAAAAGCAGTAGAGATGACAAGCCGGATTACAATTGTGGATCTTGCCTGCAACCGGGATTTTCAGGATGTTTTCGTACAAAAGCTTAACTTTCCTGAAAAAGCAACGCTTT
>JAYEHB010000362.1:0-6252 GCA_034659375.1 Thermodesulfobacteriota bacterium | reverse complement strand
AAAAAAACAGGATTGAACTTCGTAAAGAGATATAGATGTAAAAAAAGAATTGAACTTTTATGAATCAAAACATTAAGGAGATTCACCATGATTGCAGGAAAAAACACGGAAAAGGCAAAAAAAATCATCGCAAAATATACTTTGGCTGCAACTGCAACAGGTGCCATACCGGTTCCAGCGGCATCCGGAGCCATCATCGCTGAATAAACAAAAGGCTCCGTCCACCCAGGTTTATGATAGCCAGGCTATGGGTCGGTCAGAGCCTTTTCTTTAATTTGATTGCAAAAAAAGAAGATATATGGTAAAAAAAATCCTGATTTGATTCTGTTGATCTTTTTACGAAAAGGGATATATACCATGACTGACAAGAAAACATTACTGACCTATGAGACTCTCTGGGGAGAATCGTCTCCAACCATGACCGCAGATAAAAACCTTGATCTAATCTTGAGATCGGTTACCCATTTGCCATTAAAATATTGGAGAAAAAATTTTTTTTTCAAGGGGGGATTGAATTCTACATTTAAAACTATGACCCAGGGACAATTTCCCGTTAAGGGAGATCCAAAAGGTACCCATCCTGTTTTTGCACTTAAACCCCTGGCACATGGTGCCGGATTTGAGGTCTGCCCCTGTTCCTCTTCTGCCTGGAAAAAATTAAAATGGATTAAAAAAGGCACTCAGCTTTTGCACACCGAAAAAATAATGGAAAAAACGTCCTATCTTGTGGAGCATATTCAATTCAATATGCCGGCGAGCGAATCCATTAAACTCAGATTTATGGGAGAGGTTGAAGCCCATGACATTCACTCCATCAAAAAAGGAGCTGATCATGGGAACGGATAATTTTTCGCGCCAGGCGTTTGAAGCCTGGTTAAAAATCGATAAAAATCAGAATATCATTAGAAAGATTGCAGATAAAACCTACAGAAGAATGGAAATGAACAGATTAAACCTGCCCGGGGTGGATATTCGCCTGACCAATTCTGACGAGGAAATTTACCAGGAATCAATGCTTTTCCTGTTAGAAAATGAAGGGGTCAGAAAAGATCTGATTGCGGGCGGCCCGGCAATAATGAATCGTTTACAGTCCTGCTTATGGCATCGAATGCTGGACATCAGCCGAAGTGCCGAGGGAAACCAGGATATATACAAGGATACCCGACGTCTTCTTTATCGTCACATCTTCGATGTCATGGGCAGTTCCGATAAATTCGTAAAAACAAAAATTTCTTCAAGAGAGATTGTCTTTGGACTAACCCATGCCCCACCCCGTGCCATAGTCATAATTGAAGATCTCATGGACATTGGATACCCCCAGGATTTACCAAGCTATTTTCAGGCCCTTAATACCAAAAAAAATATTTTGGAACTGGCTGAATATTTCTGGAACCAGGCAGCCCAAAAAACCCAGGAGCCCCATATCCAAATCAGTGTCCGTGATTTTATGTCATGGATTGGCAAGTATGTGAACCTGTCAAACAAAACCGATTCATATACTGAAACCAACGATGACAACCCCCTGACAAAACCCCTGGCCAAAGAAAAGCAGGCGGCACCAGAGGATGTCATGAAAAAAAGATACCTGACAGTCTGGGCCAATAATTTTTATCACTTGCTCAAGGAAATTGAGAAAGAAATATTCTATTATTACGAATGCGAAAAATTAAGACATAAAGATGTCGCCGAGTTAATGGGCAAAAAAGGAAATCTGTCCTACAGAAGAGATAAAATAAGAGACAAATTAAAAGACTTTTTAATAGACCTGCACTGGTTATCCCCGGAACCTGGCATGAAACAAAATGATCCAGCTGATTTCAAATTTTTTCTGGATAATCTTTGCAGCCTGCTCAGTGCCGCCATTGAAGGGCGTTGAGGAGAAGAAACACGCAGTAAAAAAGGAGAAAATCATGAATACGAGAAAACAAGCCCTGGCCATTGCCAAACAGTTCAGAACCTGTCCCCCGCTTTTCATACGAGACCATCCTGATTTGAAAACAGAAAATGAAAATCATCTTAAAATATGTCCTTTTTGTGCCATTGATTCGCCCGATGGAGTTCAGGAGTGGCAGGAACTGTCAGAAAGTTTTAGAACTCAATTTATGACGTACAACGAGCAAGGCCATATACTGCCCGGGCAGATCCGACAGGTAAGGCCGGAACTCGGATGCTGGCGGGATGATTTTTACTATAATCCGCCCCTGGTACTGGTGGTTAATGATATTGATGAGATGGACCAGGCCGTCCAGGTAGCCCAGGTGTGGCATGATCTGCCCCTTGCCTCCCCGGGAGATCTTATTCCTCCACCGGAATTGATCACCGGTTTTAAAGAGATATTTATTGAAACCTGGAACATGTACACTTTGCAAAAAAGCGATCTTGGTATCTGCCTTGGTGAGGTTGCTTCCCAGGTGGTTTCAGAGGCATTAAAAATGAAAGAAACGCCTGATTACCTGCCGGAAATGTCCCGGAGACCCATGCCCCTTGCCCCTGAAGATCCCCGGCGATATTTTCATCAGGTGGAAATAGAAACCGGGTACACCTTTGCCTCCATGGCGGCAGATGCACTTATGGATAATGTGGTCAAGTCCGGGGCTGTAGCCCTCTCTTTAGATCACCTGGTCAAATCCATTAAAAAGTACATTTCTGCCATTGACTGGTATTGGGTGCCGGATACGGTGAATGAATGTCTGGCCGCTATAAAATTTCCCACGGAATCCTTTGTGCTTTGTGCAGCCGAAGGGGATCAAAAGACGATACATGCCGTTTATCTCCAGCTTAAAAATGCAAAATTTAATAAAATCAACCCCATTGAGTGCATTATCCACCATGTCGAAACCAAGGTTGACAGCTATACCGTCAGTGGAGACATTCCCGATTTGCCGGATAATTTAGCTCAGGATGCATTCCAATGCCACATCACAAATTCCGAAAAAAAATTTTTGTTTCAAGGCCGCTTTTTCTGGGACACTGAAGGTAAACATTTCCGAGCTGAATTTGACAAACCACTGGAGCAAAACGAAACAGTTTCCATCATCATTATCAATGATACCCAAGGAGAAATAAAAACATGAAAACTGGAAATCTGTCCAACCTGCTTTTTAATGTCAGGAACAGCACAAGCCATTTTGAATCCTGCATCCTGGAGCTGAGCCATTGCCCCTGGCGGAACCTGAATGCGGAAACCTTTGAAGACAAATACAATGAAATTCGAAATTGCATCAAAGAATCCGAAAATTCTGACCTGTTACAACTTTTCGACCTTTATTTGATTACAGCATCATTGCTGGACCCGAAAAAACCGCCATGGGTACACCATTTTATCTGCAAAAACCTCAAGATTGATCAATATCTGGGAATCAATTTTCAGCAGCTTGAAAAAAGTACCTGGCAAGAGGTGCCCATACTGCTGGCCGGCGGCAATGGTGCCCACATCAAAAAATTCATTGTTGGGCGTTTATCCCGGGAGGCTGCACCCGATCCGGCCCCCCCATGGGCCATATCCCTGTTTGATGAATCATTCCTGGAATCCGCACGCACGGCCCTGGAGTTTATAATTGACCATGCGAGCCACCGAGCAGATATGCCCACTGCCGGCCATTTCATATTTTATCCGTTGACACATGCAAACAACAAGGTTCAATTTAAAGGCAGGTCAGGCTCCCTTGCTCTTGCACTGGGGTTTAAGCGGCTTTTAGAAGAAATGCCGCCCATTTCAGATAAGGTGATCTGTACAGGTGTTATTCAGACAGACGGGAATATCAAAAAAGTGGGGGGTATTGAGACTAAATCTGAAATTTTTCAAAACACACATCCCTTCAGGTGCCTGCTTTGCCCGGTATCAAACAGTATAAACGAATTTACCAATAACCCGGATGAAAAGAAAATCACCCTTCCTGTCAAAACCTTTGACCAGGCATGGATGGTTGCCCATCTCTATACGGAAACGCATCAAAACAAACTGTTCTTATTGACTAAAATTTTGGATGATCCCAAATTTTTTACAGATAACTTAAAAAGTTTACCCGGGGAGTGGATCGCCTGGATCAGTCAGGAAAAAAAAGCAGAAGATATTCTTCAAAACATTATAGAAGATCCAGACCTTTTGAATGAATTCACGAAAAAATTCCAATCCGTTGTGGAAAATTACCATTTAGATCAGGCAGCTGCCATCTCTTCATTGATGACAGAGTCCATGCTGGATCACATTCATCTTCAAGCCCCCAGGCCAGCCCTGAGATGGTACACTTTCAATTTATCCCTGGCCAATCATCAGGGAGATGTGGAGCAATCCACTGCATGGGAAAAGCGGAGCATGACACTGGTTGACCGAGTCAAAAAACTGGATAACAAGCTTGAGGCAACTTGTTTCAACCATTGCCTTGTTGCTTACCATAACCGATTTGAGTTCACCCCGGATCTGCCCCGCCCCCTGAAAAAAATCCTGGAAGCTTTACAAAGCGAATACCGGATTCAATCAAATAATGGCTGCATTCTCCATTCGGAGCTGGGGAAACTATACGGCACTTTAATGCAGCATTATGCCTTTTGCGGCCCCCAATATATCCGGAAAACCGAAGAATATTCCCAAAAAGCCCTGGCCGCCCTGGGAGAAAATCTGGGTGGAGAAAACCGGGGTGACTGGTTGCGCCAGTACAGCTATCTGACCTATGCACGGCTGGATGCCAAGGATTTTACAGGGGCTGCAGAGAGCTTGGAAAAGTACCTGGAAATGGATGAATCAAATGCCTTTTTTTTAAAACATCGGGTGGAAACGATTCACGGAATATCTCCGGTGGACAAGTTAAAAAGCAAAAGGAAAGCCATCTCCTTTATTGAGACCTTGTCTATTGAGACCTTGTCCTGCTGGGAACTTGCACTGGTGTGCCGATTTTTTGCCCAGGTAAAGGATCATCCACACAGACAAGCCATTTATGAACACATGTGTTTATTTATAAATGATCAGATTAAAACCGACCATCCCTGGCAGCTTTGTACCTTCAACCTGGGCCAAATCGCCCTTGATATAGGAGATGAAAAAAATGCCTGCCGGCTGTTGGAAAAAAGTCGCAAGATCTGCTTGTCCTCAAAATCCGGCCCGACCATCCGGGTAATGGCCTTGCTTCCCCTGTCCCTGCTGGCCAATTTGCCCGAACAAATCGATATCAAATCCTTTTATAAAATCATGGATCAATCAAAAAACAAGATCCTTGCGGCCGCCAGGCAATTGGATGGGAGTCATTTTGCTTTTTTGCAGGAAATGTCCTTTGAAAAGGCATTGGTTAAGGTAAGGGAAAATCCCGGGAAAGTTTTTCCGTTTTCCTATCGTTGAAAATCTATGTGTCCCGTTTTTCCATAAAACGGGGCTTTAAGCCTTCAAATAAAGCAAAACTGAATTCGTTCATATAATTTTTCTGGCAAGTACTCCCAAAGGGGAAATTCTTGAATTTATCAAGATAAGAGTCAAGACAAGAGCGGACATTTTGTCCCATGTCGTTATCTGAAGCAGACTGCAACAGAGAAATTCGTGAAAGATGTTCAATATGCCAGACCAGCAGATATAAGAAATAATATCTTTTTTGAAAATGATTTTGCAAATATGTTTTGTTGATCCCCGCATCATTACCGCAAAAAGCCACTGCTCCTTTTTTCGATCCGCTGATGAGTGCATCAATATCCAGTTTAATGGTTTTATAAATTCTTTTTTTTCTCAAATTCGCTGCTGTGGGCTTACTGAAATTGGAAAGAAGAAAAAATGATGCATCCACAAGATCTGGCATATTTTTAAATATGCCAGAGCCTTCACGAATAAAAGTCATGGCTCTGCAACGCTCCTCTCTATAAGACCCGCTTAACACATCTAAGCTTTGCAATGGTTTCCCACTCTTATTTTTTTCCTTCAACAATGCCACCAGGTACGAAAAAAAGGATCCGGACAAAACAGGATCTGTGGCATTTTTAAAAAACAGCCCTGTATTGTCATTTGATATTTTGTTATTCATGGGAAGAAAAAAATTTATGTCAACAGCATTTTCAAGGGTGATATGATTTGATTTGAACTGAAACCTCACCCCGGCAAACGAAATCAGATTTCCCAAAGTCGTCACATGAATAGCTTTGATTTTAACAGGAAAGCCATTTCCTTTTAAACGGTATTCAATAAAGCTATTGATTCCTGAATAGATTTCAGGTTTCAGTTCCTTTACCCAGGTGGATTTGTCACCTCCAACGTCCATGAAATCCAAAATATCG
>JAYEHB010000361.1:0-6267 GCA_034659375.1 Thermodesulfobacteriota bacterium | reverse complement strand
ACAAAGTGCTACCCACAAGTAGACCCTGTGGTCTAACCTAATCACTAATTACGACTCAAAATTGCTGCTTCTTGAGCGTAATTGATGTTTAAATTAGACCTAGTGCATCTGCCATTATTGTACTCCTTTAGGGCTCACTCCCGGAATTGATAATTAATTTTTGAGTAAACCCTTAAACTACCTGCTTATTAAAACTTATTTTTTAAAAATTTTTTCCAAAATCACCTTTGTAATCATATATGTCGGTTTTATACCTTCCTCTCCCATGGCACCTGCTGCAAGTGTATTACCTGTCATCAGAGGATTATCAGAAGCATAATATGCATAACGAATACTTACATCCTTTGAAAGATTCCCTTTAATTATGGCAGCACTGACTGCCTTTTGATAATATCCTCCCTCCATCTCCAGGCCCACTGCATTCCAGTCTGCCTGGAACATCTTTAACACGTCCCGATTCTGAAGCGATGTCCCAAGAACAGTTGCCATTGGACCGGCATAGACATTTACGTCCTTATCAAAATCTTCGCAGACAAGATCGTTTTCAACAATATAATTATCAGAAGATCCTTCACAAACATGGGCTGTTGCAAGCATTATATCACCTTTTTCCCCTGCAAGTATTCCGGCTTTTCCCATAATGGATATGGAACCGATATTAAAAGAGACAATCTGATTTTCTTTTAAAATGGGTTTCAGCAGCTGCTCCATCACTTCAAAAGCCTGGGCTCCAAAGGCATAATCCATCACAAGAACAACAGGTTTTTCATCTCTGATCTTTTTTATATCAAAATTCAATTCAGGATGAAACTCTACTTTTTCAAGCATGGCTGTATCAATAATCTGGCAGTCAATATTTGTTCCTGATCCATCCTCAAGCTGATACAAACCATGGCTTTCAGCAAATTTAAGGACATCACTGTTCTTCTTTTTTATCCCTGCAAAAAAAGAATATAGATCTGTTCCATCCTCCCTGCCTGCTTTACCAACCTCAGTCACTGCCCCGTATCCATAAAGCATATTTACAACACTGTGAAGGTTGGCACTTACAATATGAACAGGCCGATCCTGCAATTGAAGTTCCAGCAGTTTTTCCTTTATATCCAGAGCCCATATTTTGCCATATCTCTGGTGACCTATGATATTCATCAGAGATGGTGTTAAATAGACCACAAGGGACTCCTCCTCGGACTCATGCTCATTCTCTATTCGTTTCCCAAGATTATAAATCAAGGAAAAAAAACCGTTATTACTTTTGTTTTTCTCTCTCTTTTGTTCAAACGACTCAAAGGTTTCCCTTGTTTCATGATACGTTCTGCCAAGGATAATACTCAAATTCCACAGAGCAGAATCAAGGCATCCAGAACTTAACTCCTGATCTGCACAGAGATCCTTTTCAAGTTTAGTCCATTCAAGCCTGGATTTTCCATAATCATCCTGGGTTCTGCGGTAAATTTTTTTTGCCTCAATATTAAGAAATGCCATGTGGGTTAAGATGTCATAAATTTCACTCAACCCCCTTGAAATAATAAAACAAAACTCTTTATCATTAATTCTGTAGCAGCTTCTCCTCCGTTTTAAAGGCTCAAGTTTTTCAAATGGAGTATCTTCAAACTGCTCTTCATCTGTGAGAATAATCTTAACAGCTTTTTCAATACCCTCCGGCAGCCGGTCTGTTACATACTCTAAGCCCTCAAGTTCCACTATTTTGGGATCATTCATGGAACCATAAATCTCAGGACGTAAATCTCTTAAACATCCTTCAAGGGCTTTGCCAAATCTTCCCGACGGCCGGTAAAAACCTCTAATGGCAAGGGCGTTTGCTATGGTTTTAAACTCCCTGATTGCAAGCCTTGCTCTTTGAGATCCAGTTAATTCCTGCATAAACACCCCTTTAAATTAATGGAAAAACCTTTCAAAATAGTGTTATTTATATTCCTTTAAAAAGATAAGGTCAAGTTTTGTCAATAATTCTATTTTTCACACTAACAATACAAAATCCAATGATACCTGGGAAACTGAAAAAAGATCCTTGCACTATTACAATTCTGATTATATATTTTGTAACTCAATTTTCTGACCTTAATTTTACCGGTTAAAGTCTCAAAACCCTATCGGGGTCAGGCTTTTGTTATTTGTGTCGTTATCAAACAGTGAAGATAATTAACCAAAAAGTCAAGATAATGACAATAACGAAAGCCTGACCCCACGCAGCGTCCAGGTCTTGACATGCACAATCCAGAAAGTTGAGTTTTGTAAGCATTCACAGGGCACCGCATCTGCCACGTGGCGTGCACTTGAAGTACAAGAGACAAAAAAATAACTACAAAAGTGTAAACTACTTTTTGGTTTTAATGACTTAATGATGCCAAAAACCATCTGGATATTTAATGGGCAAAATAAAATATATTAATTCATCGGATACAACCCTTCTTATCATTCTTGAAGGAGACTGGTGCTTTGACCAGGAGGTTCCATGTGCAGATGATATTATATCACAAATAGATTCTTTACCTGACTTAAAGCAGGTAACCTTGAACAGAGATAAGCTGACAAAATGGGACAGCGGCCTTCTTTCATTTTTATTTAAAATAAACATTCATTGCCTGGGACAGAACATTCTGTTTCAAAAAAAATCTTTAGAAAATGGCATGCAAAGGCTTCTCTCTCTTGCAACGGCAGTGCCGGAAAGAAAAAAAGCCAGAAAAGAGAAAAAAAGCCATTCTTTTTTAACAAAAGCCGGAACAACCTTTGTTAATTTCACATCGTCTGCAAAAGAGATGCTCAATTTTCTTGGTGAAGCCACAATTGCATTTTTAAAATTGATCTCAGGACAATCATCCATGAGACAATCTGTTTTCATGCCGATCTTTCAGGATTGCAGCTCGGGAGCACTCCCCATAGTTTCACTTATCAGTGCCCTTGTGGGACTTATCCTTGCATTTGTCGGTGCAATACAGCTTGTAATGTTTGGAGCAGAGATCTATGTTGCAAGCCTTGTCGGCATATCCATGATCCGTGTAATGGGTGCTGTAATGACCGGAGTAATCATGGCAGGCAGAACAGGAGCTGCTTTTGCAGCACAACTTGGCACCATGGAGGTAAATGAGGAGATTGATGCTTTAAAAACTCTTGGAATCTCTCCCATGGAATATCTGGTTCTGCCAAGAATGCTGGCACTTGCCATAACAATGCCTTTACTCTGCCTCTATGCAGATCTAATGGGAATTATTGGTGGAATGATAGTTGGTGTATTTATGCTTGACCTTAACTTTATGGAATATTTTAACATGACAAGGGCTTCCATCTCCCTTAATGATTTTTCCATTGGTCTTTTCCACAGCCTGGTGTTTGGTATCCTTGTGGCACTTGCGGGATGTCTCAGGGGAATGCAGTGCAAACGAAGTGCTTCTGCCGTGGGAGATGCAGCAACGTCAGCAGTTGTCACAGGCATTGTTGCAATTGTTATTGCAACAGCAGTTATAACTCTATTATGCAATATAATCGGGATATAACTGCCATGGGCAGCCTTGGTGGTCTAAGTCTGCACACAACAAATGATGAAAGTTACACTCCTGGTTTGCCAGGACTTTCATATAAAAAAAAATACTTAACGGAGCTGGATGTGCATCTTTGATCCGGATAAAAAAATGAATATTAAACATTACCTGTCCATAAAAAACCTTACCATGGCCTATGGAGATTTTATTATACAGCAGAATCTCACTTTCCATGTAAGCAAGGGGGATATTTTTATTATTATGGGAGGAAGCGGGTGTGGAAAAAGTACACTTTTAAGACACCTTGTGGGTTTAAAAAAGCCTGCCAAAGGAAAAATTTTTTATCAGGATCAAAGTTTCTGGGACATTGAACCTGATAATAGAAGAGAACTTATGAAACAATTTGGAGTTCTTTACCAGAGCGGTGCCCTGTGGAGTTCCATGACACTGGCAGAAAACATCGCACTTCCCCTGGAAGAATACACAGCATTAAAACCAGCCGAAATACGTGAGCTGGTTCTTTTTAAACTCGCTTTGGTGGGACTTTTTGGCTTTGAAGACTATTACCCCTCTGAGATCAGCGGTGGAATGCAGAAACGTGCAGGTCTTGCCAGGGCCATGGCACTTGACCCGGAGATACTTTTTTTTGACGAACCATCAGCAGGTCTTGACCCTGTAAGTGCAAGGCTGTTAGATGATCTTATCATTGAACTTAAAGAGAGTCTCAAGGCAACCATTGTTATTGTAACCCATGAACTGGCAAGCATCTTTGCCATTGGCACCAACGCTGTTTTTCTTGATGCCGACGCTGGAACAATGATTGCCGATGGAAACCCGAAAACCATGCTTACAACAAGCAGTGATCCAAGAGTAATTGAATTTCTTACCCGGGGTCAGGGGAAAAACAAGGGAGATAAAAAGATATTATGAGCATAGAGACAAACAGAACTGTAATCGGCGGCTTTGTTGTGGGAGCCCTTGGGCTTGCCCTGACCGGTATCATGATTTTTGGTTCAGGAAATTTTTTTTCAGAAAAAAATCTTTATGTACTTTTTTTTGACGGTTCAGTACGCGGTCTCAATGTTGGATCACCTGTGGTCTTTCGCGGTGTTAAGATTGGTTCTGTAAAAGATATTCACATCAAAACAAACTCCCGGGATCTTACCTTTTTCATACCTGTATTTATTGAAATAGAGGATAAAAAAATTATTATCCAGCAAAATTCCCATTCAAATATATCCATGGAAAAACAGCTTAAAATTTTAATCGATAAAGGCTTAAGGGCTCAACTTGAAATGCAGAGTATGGTCACAGGCCAACTTTTGGTAAGTCTTGATTTCCACCCTGAAATGCCTCCCAAAATATCAACAACAGAGTGCAACTACCCTGAAATACCTACAATTCAATCTGAACTTGAAGTGCTGACCCAGAAATTTAAAAAAGTCCCCATAGAGGAGATCTTTAACAAACTGCTCTCTGTCATCACTAAAATTGAAACAGTTTTCAACTCCAGACAGGCCGGCAGCATGATTAATTCACTTGAAGAGACCATTACAAGTACAAACAGATTTATGGCTCATCTTGACCATCAAATCGATCCTCTCTCCTCGGGCATTGCAAAATCAATGGCTGAGATACAAAACCTTTCTAAGAATACCAATGAGCAGATACTTGGGATTGGTTCAACAATGAACAAAACCATTGAAAATGTTCAAAAGCTTACCATAGACACCAACAAGCAGATGCTTAAGCTCGGCTTAAACATGGAAAAGACCATAAATGATACCCGCATGCTCATAAAAGATATCCGGGATGAAGTAAAGCCTCTATCCTCGTCAATACAAGCTGCTGCCCGGGCATCACAAAATGCAGTGTATCAGGCAGAAACAACGCTAAAGGGGATTGAAAGAATAACAGGCAGGGATTCAGTACTTATTCTTAAATTAACCAGCACCTTAAATAAACTTTCCGATGCTGCAAGGTCTTTCCAGCTTTTAGCAGATTATCTTGAAAGGCATCCTGAAGCCCTTGTCCATGGAAAAAAATAATAAGGATACAAAATTATGCAAAACAGCCCTGTTTTTAAATTTCTGATACTAACAACTATTATTTCTCTTTTATTTACAGGAGGATGCAGCACAAGTACACCTTCAAACTTTTTTATTTTAACACCTTTGAGCAGTTATGGTATAAAACCAGTTCAAAGGGGTCATGACCAAAAATTTACATTGGGTATAGGGCCTGTTACCATACCAAGACATCTTGACCGCCCACAAATCGTGGTAAGAATCAGTCCCAATGAGATAAAGCTTGCCGACTTTCACCGATGGGCAGGTTCACTGGCCCATGAGATACCTTCTGTTTTGTCAGAAAATCTTTCTATCCTTCTGGCAACTGACAGAATAACTCTGTATCCATGGCAAAGTTCAATGCATGTAAATTTTCAGATATTCGTGGATATAATACAGCTTGACGGTAAATTAGGTGACAGCATCACTCTTATTGCAAGATGGAGAATCCTTAACCAGGATGAAAACAAAATGCTTGTAATAAAAAAAACCAAGGTTACAAAAACTCTTAAAGCAGACAATTACCAGGCATTTGTTGCTGCCGAAAGCAGTGCCCTTGCTGATCTTTGCCGGGAGATTGCACAAGCTGTAAAAACAATTATGAATTATGAATTATGAATTGTTAATTATGAATTGTTAATTGTTAATTATGAATTGTTAATTGTTAATTATGAATTGTTAATTGTTAATTGTTAATT
>JAYEHB010000360.1:0-6284 GCA_034659375.1 Thermodesulfobacteriota bacterium | reverse complement strand
CAGGCCAATTTGTATAATCGGGTTGTTCGTCTTCAAGGTGTGATGACAGGTGCATAGTGAGCTATGTGCCTGTCATCACAACGTAGAAGACGGGCAAAAAGACAAACAAAATGGGCGAATATGGGGTGCTGACCGAATATTTACATTAGATTGAGTTGATGAATTGATATCTCTGCTTTATCAGCAAAAGCTCAACCCACTCTTCAAACAGTTCCGAAAGTCTGTTTTTTGCGGTCACCTCGGTTTGCCTGGCCAGAAGACCTTTAACACGTTCAACGGCATCAGACAATTCCGCTTTTAAAGGAGATTCTTTTAAAAGTGCTTTATAATATTCCAAAGCCTTTTCATAGACTCCCTGCTCTTCATAGAGAAGTGCAAGTTCAAAAGTATAATAATTATTTTTCATCATGATCCATCCTTGGTGATCTATGGTTTTTTGATTTTAAAAATAAGTTCATCCTGAGCTGCCATTCCAAGTTCATGCCTTGCAACATGCTCAATATATCCCATGTCGTGCTTAAGCCTTGTTACCTTTCTTGCAAGTTCGGTATTTTCTTTTTCAATCTTCTTATTTTTATCCATAATTATCTGCTCTTCTTTGCAAAGTGCCAGAAGATCTGTTAAGCCGTTCTCACTGTATACAATAAGAAAAGAGATAAAAACCATAATTAAAAAAACAGTAATCAACAAAAATTTTTGTATAAAAGATGACATTTTCCAGAATTATCCATTATATTCAGGGAGTTGGAATCAAACCCATTTTTTCCAATCTCATTTTCAATCATGTTCTTTGCGGCTTTGTCTCTTTGTGCGGGATTTTTCTATTACCATTGTTTTTATTATTTTCATCTCCGGATTTTTCATAACCATGGAAGAACCTGCATACACCAGGATACCGACTAACACGCAAAGGGCAGCTTTGGCAAGAAGAATCACTTTATCCTCCCCATACACCCCCATGCCGGCCATCCCCATAATGGAGGATGCTGTAAAGTCAACCACGAGATACATTATACCGGACAAAAAGAGTGTTCTGCATCCAGACAAAAGTATTGTCTTCCATAGATTAGAGCTTAAAATTGATAAAGCTGAAACTAAAAGAAGCAGAAAATTAATTATTGCAGCTATAGAGATGGATAGTGCAAGCCCCTGATGACCCATGGATTTTATAAGGAAAAACGAAAAAAACATATTTGCTCCAATGGCTGCAACTCCCGCCTTAAAAGGAGTTTTTACATCTGAAAAAGCATAAAACAATGTCACAAAAAGTCTGGTGCCTGCAAAGGCCCAAAGCCCTGAAGTAAAAAAGAGAAGTGTTGATCCTGTCTCTTTAACAGCTGCAGGATCAAAAGCCCCCTGGCAAAAGAGCAGAGTGACTATTGGCTCCCTTAATAGAGCAAGGCCTGCCATGGACGGAATTGTAATGAACATGACAAGCTTCACACCTTGTACAAAAAGCCTGGAAGCTTCGTTGATATTTTCAGACAAAACCTTTTTTGAAAGTTCAGGTAACAGCACCGTTGAAATAGAGACCGCAAAAAGCGCCAGGGGAAATTGAACAAGGCGATCAGCATAATAGATATATGAGATACTCCCTTCACAAAGAGTTGAGGCCATAACAGTAGTTATAAGAAGATTGATCTGATAAGCTGAAGCTCCTGTTATGGAGGGTATCAACATCTTACCTGCTCTTATCGCTCCTGGATGAACTATAATGGATTTTTTAAAAAAATTAACCCCGCAGACAATAACAAAGTGGAGCTGCCAGGCAAGCTGTAAAACCCCGCCTGTAACAACACCAAAACTGAGTGCCGCAACAGGAAGCTTACAAAAAGGAGAGACAACCAGTCCAAAAAAAATAACAACAAGATTCATAATAATCGGAGCCGCAGCAGGTGCTGTGAAATGTCCCATTGAATTTAATATCCCCATGCAGAGAGCCATGAGAGATATACAAAAAATATAGGGCATCATTATTCTTGAAAGAAGAACAATAAGTGCAAATTCATAGGAATCAGGAGAAAACCCAGGGGCAATAAATTTTACAACCAGTGGAGCAAAGACAATACCTGCAATTACCACAAAGCCTGCAAAAAAAGATATAAGAAAAAATGCTGAACGTGCCATGGCAAAAGCTTCCTGCTTACCTTGTTTATAAAGGTAACCAGTAAAAACAGGAACAAAAGATATACCCATGACGCCATCTGAAAAGAATTTTCTTAAAATATCCGGTATCCTGAAAGCCACAAAAAAAGCATCACTGTAGAATGTTGCACCAAACATCATTGCTATTACCGCATCACGAACAAATCCCAGAATCCTGCTCACAAGAGTTGCAGTTCCAACACCCCCTGATTTTTTTACCAAATCAGTAAAGCTATTATATTTTGGGTCGAAGATACCAAGCCGTTTCATAAATTAAAAAACAGAGTCTCTGATTTTTTCCTTGACAAAAAAGAGTAAAATAAATTAAACTATCTGCTCTATTATTTATTTTAACATTTTTTATTATTTATTATTTATTTTTAACAATTGATCAAAATTGAAGGAGCATAAATTTGGCTAACCATAAATCTGCTGTAAAACGTGCAAAACAGAACGAAACCAGACGTATAAGAAACAAATCTGTCAGAACTGCCATGAAGACTGATATTAAAAAAGTACTCGCAGCAAAGGATGCAGGAACTGACGACACTACAGAGCTTCTTAACAAGGCAAAATCCAGCATAGCCAGGGCAGCCAAAAAAGGCGTTCTACACAAAAACACTGCAGCACGTAAAACATCAAGAATTACAAAATATATTCTTAAATAGCCTCTGAACAACGAAAAAATGTAAATGCCCCCACAACAGACAGGGGGTTCAGGCAGTGAACTTCACATCACCTGAGCCCCTCTTCAATTAAAAATTATCCTTTAATCTGCTCACCAGCTTTTCTGAAATTCTTTCGGCAATTTTTTCCACTGCCCCTTTCTCAGATGCTGCACTTGAAGTATCTGTTTTTGAAACTCTATATTCATCATCTTCTGAAAAACCATTAACAGCAAAAAGAACTTTTCCTGCCCTGGTTGTCATTTTCAGATCAAAAAGAGCAGTAACACGCCGTTCCAGAATCAGATCTTCATGGGTCCTGGTTAATGCCCCAATATTTATGGATCTGATTGTGCCAAAAATAAAAGCCTGAGCACTCTCTTTATCCACAACATCTGCATCTGTCTGCCTAAGCAGTTCACTTATAAAGGCATTGGTAAAAAGAGTTTCAGCCCCTGTTTCAAAACTTCTATTCTCAAACATCTCAACATAGACTTTTGTGACACTGCCGGGCAATGCTCCTGCTCCAGAGAATCTATACCCGCAGGAACACGCCAGAAAGAGAAACAATAGAACTCCATAATTAAATATTTTTTTACCCATATTAAACCACAATATTTACAAGTTTTTTCTTAACAACAATTACTTTTTTAATTTTTTTATCTGCAATATGCTTTTTAACAGTTTCATCTGCAAGGGCTTTTTCCCTGATCACATCATCATCAGAACTTATATCTGTGGTAAATTTTGCTCTTAATTTACCATTAACCTGTACCACAATGGTCAGCTCATCTGTGACAAGGGCATCCTCTCTGTATTCAGGCCAGGGCTGATCAACAATGGTTGGCTTGCGGCCCATTGTTTCCCACAGTTCTTCAGCAAAATGAGGAACAATGGGAGAGAGAAGAAGCAAAACAGTCTCAATGCAAAAAGAGACAACCCCCTGCATTCCTTCCTCATCAGATTTTATATCTGATGTATACATAGTATTCACAAGCTCCATAACAGCACTGATTGCAGTATTAAAATGAAAACTGCTCTCAATATCATCTGTCACTTTTTTTATGGTCTGGTTTGCTTTTATATAGAGTTTTTTTGCCCCGTCAGAAAGCCCTGAAACCGAACCTCTGTATGGAGTAACTCCAGTGCCGGGAACATCGGTGCATTGGGCAGTAAGTCGCCACACTCTGTTTATAAATCTATGACAGCCCTCTACTCCATCGTCATTCCATTCAAGATCCTTTTCAGGAGGAGCTGCAAAAAGGCAGAAAATTCTTGTTACATCTGCGCCATACTTTTCAAGCAGGCTGTTTGGATCAATTACATTCTTTTTTGATTTTGACATTTTGATAACACGGCCCACATCAACATCTTTTCCACATTTTTTACAGATTGTCTTTTCCCCGGAATTTACTGCCTCTTCAGGAAAAATAAAGCTGTGTTCAGGACATGTCAGAGTCTCTTTGCACACCATACCCTGGGTAAGCAGCCTTGTAAAAGGCTCTTTAAAATCAATAAGACCAAGGGTATTTAAAACCCGCATGAAATATCTTGAATAGAGAAGATGAAGAATGGCATGTTCAACCCCGCCAATATATTGATCCACAGGCATCCAGTATTTAACAGCATCCTGATCAAACATGGCAGTATCGCATTTCGGACTGCAGTATCTCGCAAAATACCAGGATGATTCAACAAAGGTATCCATGGTATCACTCTCTCTTTTTGCATCCTTTCTGCCGCATTTAGGGCAGAGAGTTTCTGCAAATGAAGCAAGTCCCGGCAAAGGCGAACCTCCATTTTCCAGAAGATCTGCATCTTCAGGAAGCACCACTGGAAGATCAGCTTCAGAAACAGGCACAATTCCGCAGTCAGGACAATGAACAACAGGTATGGGATTTCCCCAGTACCTCTGTCTTGATATTCCCCAGTCCCGGAGCCTGAAGCTGATAGTTTTCTCTCCCCTGCCCCTGTTTTCAAGCCACAATGTAATATCTTCAATGGCTTTTCTATTTTTGCGCCCTGAAAACTTACCTGAATTCACAAGAACTCCGGGATCTGTGTAAGCCACTGTCATGGTTTTGGCATCAAGTTCTTCTGATTTCGATGTTTCCGGTTCCGGTTGAATAACCACCTTTATATCAAGGTTATATTTTTTTGCAAAATCAAAATCCCTTTGATCATGGGCAGGAACTGACATCACTGCTCCGGTTCCATATTCCATTAAAGCAAAATTTGCCGTATATATCGGAATTCTCTTTTCATTTGCAGGATTTATACACCATGCACCTGTGAAAACCCCTTCTTTTTCATATTTGTCAAGGGCATCACTTGATCTCTCCTGGTCTGAAATCCTTTTAACAAATTCTGCAACCTCTTTTTCCTGGTTTGTTCCAGCAGAGAGAGATTCCACAAGGGGATGCTCCGGTGCAAGGCACATGAAAGTTGAGCCAAACAGAGTATCAGGTCTTGTGGTAAAAACTGCAATATCCTCATCCCTGCCCTCAATTTTGAATTTTATTTCTGTTCCCGTACTTTTACCGATCCAGTTTTTCTGCATAACAGTGACATTATCAGGCCAGCCCGGAAGTTTATCACAGTAGAGAAGAAGATCTTCTGCATAATCCGTGATTCTGAAAAACCACTGCCATAGTTTTTTCTGCTGAACCGGTTTACCGCATCTCCAGCACATGTCGGACTCAACCTGCTCATTGGCAAGAACTGTCTGGCAATCTTCACACCAGTTTACATAGGACTCCTTTCTATAGACCATATCCTTTTCAAGCATCTTAAGAAAAAGCCACTGCTCCCATCTGTAATACTGAGGGCTGCAAGTTGCAAGCTCCCGATCCCAGTCATAGGAAAAGCCCATTTTTTTAAGCTGCCCGCGCATGGAACTGATATTGTCATATGTCCATGCAGCAGGATGGGTATTGTGATCTATGGCAGCATTCTCAGCAGGCATTCCAAATGCGTCCCATCCCATGGGATGAAGCACATTAAACCCCTTCATTCTTTTATACCTTACAACAACATCTCCAATAGTATAATTCCTGACATGTCCCATGTGAATTTTACCGGACGGATATGGAAACATCTCCAGAAGATAATACTTTTTTTTTGTTTTATCCTCTTTTACATTAAATATGTGATTCTCTTCCCAGTATTTTTGCCACTTAGGCTCAACCTTTTCAGGATTATAGCGTTCTTCCATAATATATCAACACCTCCAAAACAGATCATTATTTTTATGAAGTTTATCTTTAAAAAGCTAATAAATGCCATAATATCCATGAAATAGCAAGGCTGACCAGTGAAAGATTTAATAAATAATTTGACTTGCTGTCTTTAATTTAATATGCATGGTCATATATTATGTAAATATAACGTGGGGTCAGGCTTAACAATTAATTGAAAATTGAAAATTGAAAATTGAAAATTGTGAATTGTGAATTATGAATTGTGAATTGTGAA
>JAYEHB010000359.1:3302-6286 GCA_034659375.1 Thermodesulfobacteriota bacterium | reverse complement strand
GAATAAACTCTACAATAAAGAGTATGTTACTGAATATACCAATGCAGCATTTTTAGTTAATAAAGATTTTGATTTTGATGACGGTAAATTTTCAGGTCTTGATCCTGAGACAAAAAAATACGATAAATCAACATGGGGCTTCCAGATGGATGAACATGGAGTTCCCAAAATGGATAAAAGCCTGAAAGACAGGCATTCTGTATTTAATCTTCTTAAAAAGCACTACAAAACATATGATACAAAAACTGTATCAAAAATCGCTGGAATTTCTGAAAAAAATCTTCTTGAAATTTACAAAACCTATGCAGCAACCGGTGCAAGAGGAAAGGCTGGAACAATCATGTATGCCATGGGCTGGACCCAGCACACAGTGGGAGTTCAGAACATAAGATGCATGGCAATGATTCAGCTGCTTCTTGGCAACATGGGAATTGCAGGTGGCGGGGTTAATGCTCTTCGTGGAGAATCAAATGTTCAGGGTTCCACAGATCAGTGCCTGCTCTGGCATATCTGGCCGGGATATCTTAAAACCCCAAGGGCATCAAACACAGATCTTGCCAAATACAACAGCAAATGGACTCCCCAAAGCCAAGATCCATTAAGTGCAAACTGGTGGCAGAACACACCAAAATACTCTGTAAGTCTGCTTAAATCTTTTTTTGGAGAAAAGGCAACAAAAGCCAATGATTTTGGTTATTCATGGCTGCCAAAGGTTGATGACGGAAAAGTCTATTCATGGTTTGATATTTTTGACGAGATGTACAAAGGCAGCATAGAAGGTTTTTTTGCATGGGGTATGAATCCGGCGTGCAGTGGTGCCAACTCAGCTAAAACCCGTGGAGCCATGAAAAAACTTGACTGGATGGTCAATGTTAATCTCTTTGATAATGAGACTGGATCTTTCTGGAAAGGCCCTGGAGAAGACCCATCATCAATCAAAACAGAAGTGTTCATGCTTCCTGCATGTGTATCTGTGGAAAAAGAGGGAAGTATCACAAATTCCGGCCGATGGATGCAATGGCGGTACCAGGGACCCAAACCCCTTGGAAACAGCCTATCTGACGGCGATATTATCATGATGCTTGGCCATGAACTGAAAAAAGTCTATGCGGACAGCGGAGCTTTTCCTGAGCCCATCACAAATCTGAAATGGGATTATGAGACACATGGTGAATATGATCCCCATAAAATGGCCAAAGAGATAAACGGTTATTTTACAAAGGATGTAATGGTTAAGGGCAAATTCTGTAAAAAAGGGACTCTTGTTCCTTCTTTTGCATGGCTCCAGGCTGACGGCTCAACTTCTTCTGCAAACTGGCTCTACTGCAACAGTTACACTGAAAAGGGTAATATGTCTGAAAGAAGGAGCAAAAAAGATGCCGAAAACAATATCGGGCTCTATCCTGAATTCTCATGGTGCTGGCCTGTAAACAGAAGAATCCTCTACAACCGTGCTTCTGTTGATCCAAAAGGGCAGCCCTGGGATAAAAAAGACTGGGTCATCAAATTTGACGGTAATGAAGAGAATGGCAAATATGTATCCAAAAAATGGAGCGGAGATGTGCCTGACGGCGGCTGGTATCCCTTAGAGAACCCTGACGGTACAAAAAGGTCTGATGCAAAGCATGCCTTTATCATGAGAAAACACGGTTTTGCCCAGATATATGGACCAGGAAGGGCTGACGGACCATTTCCTTCACATTATGAACCAATAGAAACACCTGTTGCAAAAAATCTGCTCTATCCAAAGCAGTTGAGTAATCCAGTTGCTGTAACGTACAGCACAGATTCAGATAAATATGCAAAATCAGATTCAAAGTTCAATATTGTCTGTTCAACATACAGGGTAACAGAACATTGGCAGACTGGTTTAATGACCCGTCCCCAGCCATGGCTTATGGAATTACAGCCCCAGGTATTTGTTGAAATGAGTGAAGAACTTGCCAAAGAAAAGGGCATAGAAAATGGTGAGCGTGTAAAGGTGGAGTCAATACGCGGGAAGCTTGAGTGTACAGCCATGGTAACAAAACGTTTTAGACCTTTTAATATCAACGGCAAGACAGTTCACCAGGTTGGAGTACCCTGGCATTTTGGCTGGAGATGGCCTGACAGTTCAAAAGATCCTTCTGTAAAAGAAGAGAGTGCCAATCTTCTCACCCCGTCAGCAGGTGACCCCAACACCAGAATACCTGAAACCAAGGCATTTTTGGTCAATATAACAAAAATAGCATAAGGAGGAGGTGCTTAAAGTGAGTAAATCATTTTTTATAGATACTACATTGTGTACAGCATGCAGAGCATGCCAGGTTGCCTGTAAGCAGTGGCACGATCTTCCTGCTGAAAAAACAACCAACAGAGGATCGTTTCAAAATCCGGCTGACCTCTCCTTTGATACATACAAACTTGTAAGGTTCAGTGAACAGGTCATTGATGGAAAATTCAACTGGCTTTTTTTTCCAGAGCAATGCAGACATTGCATTGATGCACCCTGCCTTGAAACTGCTGATGATCCAAGTGCAATATTCAGGGATACGGCAACGGGAGCTGTGATATTTACAGCAAACACAAAAAACCTTGATGTTGAAGCTATTATTGAGTCGTGTCCTTACAATATTCCAAGGAAAGCAGCTGATGGAACCCTTGCCAAGTGCGACATGTGCCTTGACAGGGTTCAGAACGGAGAGCTTCCTGCATGTGTAAAAACATGTCCCACAGGTGCCATGAATTTTGGCGAAAGAGATGAAATGCTTGACCTTGCCAAAAAAAGCCTTACCCGGGCAAAAAAGAAATTCCCAAAGGCTGCTTTGCTTGATGCAGACTATGTAAACGTAATTTACCTTACAGCCTATGATCCTGATCTCTATTATGAGTATGCTGTTGGATCTGTCACAAAACCGAAAAGCAATGAAATGACAAGGCATATTGCTCTTCAAAAAATGTTTAAACCATTTACTGCAGCAGCAAAAGTACTTGCTGGATAGATG
>JAYEHB010000359.1:0-3202 GCA_034659375.1 Thermodesulfobacteriota bacterium | reverse complement strand
TCTCTATTATGAGTATGCTGTTGGATCTGTCACAAAACCGAAAAGCAATGAAATGACAAGGCATATTGCTCTTCAAAAAATGTTTAAACCATTTACTGCAGCAGCAAAAGTACTTGCTGGATAGATGTTTAATCGTCAGGGGGGACAGATATCTGCCCAATCTTTATATGAAAGTCCGTCCCCTGTGTTAAAAAAAATGTAGTTGTTGAATCAAGGGGAAGATTATGCTAATCTTCCCCTTTTTCATATACGCTTAAGGGCCCCGGAAAAAAATAAATCGACAGTCCGGCTTGCCTTTTCACTCGTCTTCGGCGTTGCACCAAAGGACACATATTTCGATATGCTCCCTTTGGTACGCCTTGAAGACAAGTTAAATTCTGTGCCGTTTGTGTCGATTTATTAAATTCCTTGACCCTAAAACCTTTCATATAACCGGCATACCCTGAAGGGCAGAAACTGGTCGGAGCATGGTTATTGCATCGGCCACAACAAACAATGAAAGTCTATGATTACAGTCGTTTGTAAGGGCTTTCATATAAAAATAAGGATAAAAGATGATAATAAAACCCGGCTGCACATCCCAGGATATTATAAAAGCCAGTGAAAAACTAAAAGAGACCAAACCCCACCTTAATGAAATTCTTAAATTTTATGAAAAAATATTTATCCTTCAGGAAGAAACTATTAACCATATAGATCCAGGAGCTATTACAATATCTGAAGATCTTGTTCAAACAAAGCTTGAGCATAAATTTCCTTTAATTACAAAGGAAGAGTTCTTAATTGATTATAAAGAGTGCGAAAATTTATTAAAAAAAATATATCAGATCTGTTCTGATTGTAATATAGAGGCATATTCATCCATTGAAAGCATAGTTAAGTTGACGGAAAAACAAGAGATAACTTTTAAAACCATGGGTGAACAATATCTTTGCCGTGGAGACAACTGGCTTGAATCTTTTTCAAAAGAGAATGATATTGATAAGAAAAACCTTGAATTTCTCCTGTACAATTCTTTAAAACCGTGCATAGTAAAAGGTTCAGAGCAGGTGTCCAAATATCTTAAAAACCATGATACTCAGGACCAGGGCTTTTGTCCTGTTTGCGGCAGCAGCCCTGGAGTATCCATTTTAGCGGACAACGGAGCCAGATCATTTGCATGCAGTTTCTGCTGGCATAAATGGGAAACAGAGAGAATCTTCTGTCCCTATTGCAATACAAAAAAAAGTGAGAATTTGAGCTATATCTATGTGGAAAACGAAAAAGGAATCCGGGGGGATGTTTGTAATAAATGCATGAAATACATCAAAACCTTAGACACAAGAGAGTATAACCATGACATATATCTACCCATGGAACTTCTTGGAGCAATTCCCCTGGACATGAAAATAAACCAGGAAGGATATTCCAATTAGTAGAATGCGTGGGACTTAGCATTTTCGATCCCCTTTATTCCACCACAAAATTTAAACAGGATACGCCGAATATTTACATTGAAACAACACAAAAAAAGGAAAAAAAACAATGGGATACAATTTCAGCCCCGATGAAATATTTGAGATGGCAAAACAGATCGAAGTAAACGGTGCAATTTTTTACAGAAAAGCAGCGAAAAAGGTAACCGGAAAAAAAGAACAACAATTTCTTAAAGCCCTTGCAGAGATGGAAGATCAGCACGAACAAACCTTTGCAGCCATGCAGGAAAATCTGAAAAAAGAGAAATCGGAAAATCTGATGTTTGATCCGGAAGGGGAAGCGGTTCTCTACCTGAAGGCCATGGCAGATACCAAGATATTCTTTAAAAAAGAGGAACCAGGTCATAAGTTAAACGAGATTCTCACTGCGGCCATCAAGGCAGAGCAGGATTCCATTGTGTTTTATCTGGGGATGAAGGAGCTGGTTGCCGATGCTGCTGGAAAACAGCGCATTGATAACATCATCCATGAAGAGATGGGGCATATCCAGATTTTGTCGAACAAACTCTCTGAAATTGCATAAAGTGTGCGGGCAACTTGATAGACGTCTCCTCTGTACGGGTTTTGCTGCAGCAGCCTGTTTTACCATGGCCGTTACAGCAAAAGCTGATTATTCACGGCTACTCTTCTGACAAGATCCCTGTAATCCTCAGCACCACGGCAGCCTGGAGCAAATTCATAAAAAGGATATCGGTTCAACGTTTTTCTGTATTGGCATTGAGTCTATGCATAAGCGATATGGATCGTATTATCATTTGATCCTTGAGATTTGTCATGCACAACAATATCTATATGTTGATCTAACGCTTTTAAAAATAAAAATAATCTCTCTGTTGAAAATCCAGACAGTTTTCCATTTTTTAGAGCAGAAATTTTTGGTTGGTCAATATTTAAAATTATAGCAGCTTCTTTTTGAGTTAATTGTCTGTCTTTGATAATTTTATTGATAATAAAGATCAGTTTCGCTTTTGTTAACTTTTCTTTTGGATTAATACTGCCAATATCCCTAAAAATGTTATTTGAACCTTCTGTATATTCATTCATTATTTGATTCTCCTGCTAGTTTTTGTGCAATTTTTAACCTGGATTTAATGATATTTATATCGGGTTTTGGCGTTGCAATACCTTTTTTCGATTTTTTCTTGAAAACATGGAGGACATATAAATGATTACCAATTTTTACTGTGTAAATTGTTCTATATGTATCACCGCGATAATCTGTTTTGATTTCAATCACGCCAGAAAATCCCTTCAAAGGTTTTGCTTTCGATGGCATTTCTCCTTGCTGAGCTTCGTATAACCGGCACGGCCGGAGCGTGGTCATTCTCATCGGCCACAACAAACAATGAAAGTCATTTGATTTCAAATAGTAGGAAGGACTTTCATATAAAAGCATAACCGACTTCATCTTTGACCTCTTCAGAAAAATTTTTTAAATCCTCAAGTGATGATCCAATCCAAATAATTTTTTTTAAATTTGTAGTTTCCATACCTTATTATAATATGCCAATTCTGGCATATTTGTAAAGACCTTTTTTACTTTATTTCTACATTGAATCAGAGAACCGTTCATTTATCCTCATCCTGCCACAATATCCATAGATTTTGCCTATTCGTTTTAGCTGTAACGTATTTATAATATAGGCCTTTAGGCCGTAAAACCCAATCCTTTAGGTTTGGGATATAAGTTTTGCTTTAGCAATTTTTTGTTGTACTTTCCAGCCTAT
>JAYEHB010000358.1:0-6341 GCA_034659375.1 Thermodesulfobacteriota bacterium | reverse complement strand
GAACTGGTATAGATATATAAGGCCATTTTTTTTAACTGATTCTTTGTCAGAAAAATTACATATCGGTATGAAAAACAATCTTGAAAATTTAATTGATGAAAGAATAAAGAGACTGGGAGGATTTTGTTCCAATCTTGTAAAATCCCGGGAAATTATTTTGTCTCAATCCCGGGGTAAAAAAACTGATTTGATTCTTTGCCATGATTTAATCATTGAAAAATGGCCTGGAGTAAAAGAGGGGTTTATAAGAGAGAGCAAAATCGATAATTCCCCTGATATTTCTGATCAATTTTTAAAAGCCATTGAAAAGGTAATAATTGATCATGGAAAAGAGTATATCAAGGTAATTAAAAGTCTTGATCCTGCTGCATCTTTTCTGGGCAGCATCTGGCTTGAAAATATTGAAAAAAGAATTGTCCAGGCTTCTGAAATCCAAGAGAATAAGGAGAACGGGTAACAGATATTAAGGGATAAAGTGGTAAATGGGACGAATCTCAATGATAAAGCGGAGAGATTCCGTGCAAGTTGAGTTAATAAGCAAAAAGGATCTGAGTTAACTTATGGGGAAATTATTCGGTACCGATGGAATAAGAGGGGTGGCAAACAGATACCCCATGACAGCCATGATGGCTCTGAAAACAGGACGAGCCGTTGCTTCTTTTGTAAAGGACCAGGGCCTTTGTGCAATTGTTATTGGAAAGGACACACGGTTGTCATGCGATATGCTTGAAACTGCTCTTTGTGCGGGAATTACAAGCAGAGGAGTTGATGCACTCATTGCAGGTGTAATCCCCACCCCTGGTGTTGCTTTTCTTGCATCATCCATTGAAAATGCCGGTGCCGGTATTGTTATTTCAGCTTCCCACAATCCTTATCAGGATAATGGCATTAAGATTTTTAAAGGTGATGGATGCAAGCTTCTTGATTCAGAAGAGGAGAAAATTGAAGAAGAGCTTCTCAATAACCGGCATGGCCGGAGCATGGTTACTGCATCGGCCACAACAAAGAATGAAAGTCATTTGCTTCCAAATAGTTGGAAGGACTTTCATATAAACCGGCATGGCCGGAGCATGGTTACTGCATCGGCCACAACAAAGAATGAAAGTCATTTGCTTCCAAATAGTTGGAAGGACTTTCATATAAACAAAAAAGATAATTCTGTAGATGATATTGGCAGGATATATTATCTTACTGATGCACTGGAGAGGTATGCACTGTTTTTAAAGAGTAGTTTTGTTCCTGAAAAAGATTTTTCAAAATTAAAAATTGTGATTGACTGTTCCAATGGAGCATCTTTTAAAGTGGCTCCCATGATCTTTTCTAACCCCTGGTTTGAATCTGAATTTATATTTAATCATCCCGACGGGAAAAATATAAATGATCAATGCGGATCACAACATACAGAAAAATTGTCAAAAATGGTTCTTGAAAAAAAGGCGGATTTAGGTCTTGCCTTTGATGGAGATGCTGATCGTCTCATTGCTGTTGATGAAAAAGGAGATAAACTTACAGGTGACATGATCCTTGCCATATGTGCAAAGCATGCAAAAGCTGCTGGAAAGCTGAAGAATAATCAGGTTGTCGCCACTGTAATGAGCAATATAGGTTTTTTAAAAGCCCTTGAATCCCTTGGGATCGAGTGTTTCATAACCGATGTGGGAGACAGGAAAGTTTTAGAGAAAATGTCTGAAACAGGTGCTGTTATGGGAGGAGAGGATTCCGGTCATATGATATTTTCAGAATATCATACCACAGGCGACGGTATTCTTACAGCGTTGCGGCTTCTTTTTGTAATGACAGATACTGAAAAAAAGCTTTCTGAACTTGCTTTGGTAATGAAGGTTTATCCCCAGGTACTCATGAATGTTGAGGTTGATGAGTCAAAACCAGATTTCATGAAGATAAAGCCCATTGCAGATGAGATAAAATCAGTGGAAAAAGAGTTGAGTCAAAATGGCAGGGTTCTTGTGAGGTATTCAGGAACACAGCCCCTTTTGCGTGTGATGGTTGAGGGGCCGGATGAGAAAAAAACCATGGAGTATTGTTCTAAAATATGCGATAAAATCAGAATTTTTGGAAGGAAGGAATTTTAATGATTGATATAGAGAAAAGTAAAATCGCAGTGATCGGTTTAGGATATGTCGGGTTACCCTTAGCTGTTCATTTTGCTGCCAGATTTGAGACCATTGGGCTGGATTTAAAAGAGAGTATTGTTGAGAAGTGTAAAAGAGATGAAGATCCAACCGGCGAGGTTTCTAAAGAGGAATTTGAAAAAGCACTGTTTTTTACTCCCACCACAGATCCATCAAAGATCTCAGATGCAGATTTTATTATAATTGCTGTTCCAACACCAATAGATAAAGCAAGAAGGCCGGATCTTGGTCCCGTTGAGAGTTCCTCTGTAACAGCAGGGAAATATATGAAAAAAGGGGCTGTTATAATTTATGAATCAACGGTTTATCCTGGAGTTACAGAAGATATCTGTGTTCCCATTCTGGAAAAGCATTCAGGATTTAAGTGGAAAAAGGATTTTCATGTTGGATATTCACCAGAGCGTATCAATCCAGGTGATAAAGAGCATACTTTGACAAAAATTGTTAAGGTTGTTTCCGGGGATGATAAAGATACTCTGGAAAAAACAGCACTGCTCTATGAGTCAATTATTGATGCCGGTGTTTACAGAACCCAAACAATAAAAGAGGCAGAAGCAGCCAAGGTTATCGAGAATACCCAAAGGGATTTAAACATTGCTTTAATGAATGAACTTGCCCTTATTTTTGACAGGCTTGATATTGATACAGACAATGTGCTTAATGCAGCACGTTCAAAATGGAATTTTTTACCATTTTCACCTGGTCTTGTTGGAGGCCACTGCATAGGTGTTGATCCCTATTATCTTACATTTAAAGCAGAATCCATGGGCTACCATCCTGAAATTATCCTGGCAGGCAGAAGAATCAATGATAATATGAGCAGGTTTGTGGTTGAAAAAACCATAAAGATGATGATCCAGTCAGGCCAGAATGTCAAAAATTCAAAGGTTGGAGTTCTCGGGCTTACATTTAAAGAGAATTGTCCTGATTTAAGAAATACAAAGGTCGTGGATATTGTAAAGGAGCTTGAATCCTATGGTATTCATGTCTATGTTCATGAGCCTCTGGCAGATCCCAACGAGGCAGAAGAGTTTTATGGAATTAAACTATGCTCCTTTGATGAGTTAAACGATCTTGGTGCAATTATCATTGCAGTTCCACATAAAGAGTATAAAAACATGGCTTTATCTGAATTTACATCCAAGCTCAATAACAGAGGATGCATTGTTGATATTAAATCAATGCTGGATAAAAAAGAGCTGGAGCAGAGTAAAATTAGCTATTGGAAGTTGTAATGAATGTATAAATTAGGAAAATATCATGATCTATAATGATAAGATAGAAGAGATAAGAAAAAATCCAGCCAGATGGCTGGTCACCGGAGCTGCAGGTTTCATTGGTTCAAATCTTGTTGAAACTCTGCTGAAGCTGGATCAAAAAGTTACCGGGCTGGATAATTTTTCAACAGGTTATCAGCATAATCTTGATCTTGTAATGGAGGCTGTTTCAAAGGATCAGTGGGCCAATTTTGTATTTATCAAAGGTGACATCCGTGATCCTGATACATGTAAAAAAGCATGTTATAACCAGGATTATCTGCTTCACCAGGCAGCTCTAGGATCAGTACCCCGGTCTGTTGAAAATCCAGGGTTGACAAATGAGAACAATATCACAGGATTTCTTAACATGCTTACTGCTGCAAAGGATTCAAAGATTAAGAGATTTGTCTATGCAGCCTCAAGTTCCACATATGGTGATCATCCAGCTCTTCCAAAAGAGGAAGATACCATTGGAAAACCCCTGTCACCCTATGCAGTTACAAAGTATGTAAATGAACTTTATGCTGATGTCTTTGCCTTAACCTATGGTTTTAAAACCATTGGTCTTAGATATTTTAATGTCTTTGGCAGACGTCAGGACCCTTTTGGAGCCTATGCTGCTGTTATTCCTCTCTGGTTTGCAGGATTGATAAAAGGAGAAACAGTTTTTATCAATGGTGATGGTGAAACAAGCCGTGACTTTTGCTACATTGACAATTGTGTCCAGGCCAATATTCTTGCAGCTTTGACAGAAAAAGAAGAAGCCGTAAATAAAGTTTATAATGTGGCTTTTGGCCAGAGAACAACTTTAAATGAGCTTTTTTCATTTATCAGGGAAAGGGTGGCAGTAAGCCATCCACAAGCTTTAAAAATTGAACCTGAATACAGAGCATTCAGACCCGGTGATGTTCGTCACTCCCTGGCAGATATATCCCGGGCAAAGGAGCTGCTTGGATATGAGCCTGAATTTTCAGTTGCCCAGGGACTTGACAGAGCAGCCAAATGGTATAAAAAAACTTTTATTTAAAGAATTTAAATACAGATCTCTGGATTGGATTTTGACATTTCCTTATTGGGTGTTTACGTTGCCATAAAGAAGTCCCAGTTCCCTTTTTGTCCGGTGAGCTTGGCGTTATACAATAGTTGCTGTTTATTAAGCTTGGAGTAAAAAAATGGCAGAACAAAAAATACACAGGCTGTGGATATACATTAAACTCGGTCAAAAGTGGCTTGAATGTGACACTTCTACGATAGATGATATATCTCCCTCATGGTTTGACAGGAGAGAAATTCTTCAAGTCAACTCAAAAGAATATCAGGAATTTATCACCGAACTCAAACGTGAACATGCCATTGAGACCGGGATTGTGGAACGAATGTACGATCTTGAAAAAGGTATAACTGAAACATTCATAAAAAAGGGGTTCGTTGAGTCATATATTAGTCATAATGACACAAATATCCCAGTTCCGAAATTACTTTCTCATTTATCCGATCATCTTGACGCGGTCGATTTTGTCTTTGATGTGGTTAAAGAAAATAGAGATTTAACAATTGGTTGTATTAAAGAACTTCACGCACTCGTAACTCGCAATCAGGAATATGCCGAAGGAAGAGACCAATTTGGTAATAGAACTAAAATAGATCTAAGAAAAGGGGTTTTCAAAATCCTTGAAAACAATCCAACTCATGAAGATGGAACTAAGATTTTGTATTGCCCCCCTGATCATGTTCAGGCTGAAATGGATAACCTGGTTTCCATTTACAATGATGCCGAGAATGAAAATATCCATCCTTTAATTTGTGCCACCTGGTTTCACCATGCATTCACCACAATTCACCCATTTCAAGATGGCAACGGTCGTATTGCAAGACTACTTGCAAGTTTAATTTTGATTAAACATGGCCTGTTTCCTTTTACAGTTCTAAGAGAAGAGGCTAAGGCTAAATATATTGATGCTCTTGAAAAGGCTGATGCACATGAATTTCAACCTCTAATAGACTATTTTGCCGAAGTCCAAAAAAGACATATTGAAAAGGCTCTAAATCTAAAAGAGGTTTCAAGCTCATCATTTGATGAAGTAGCAGATATATTTTCAGGCAAAATTGAGAATTGGCAAAAGAAAAAGGTTGCCGAGAGAGATGACCAGCTTAATAAAGCCAGAACCCATGTTTTCGACTTTTGCCTCAAACATTTGAACCTGATTTCTGATCAACTTAGTGCCAAGCTCAATGGAAATGCTAACATTACCATTCAGGTATGTTCCCCCGATGAGGATGAAAGACAAAATTATTACTATGGTCAAATAATTAAATATGCCAGGAAACATGACTACTATTTTAATAGGAACTTTCCAAAGGGGTGGCTAACTTTTCGAGTTGAATTAACTGAAAATAAAAGATATCAACTTTGTATTACTATCCACCACTATGGCTATGAGGATAACACCTTAGCTATTGGGGCATTTCTTGAATTTTTGATACCTCATGAAAGTCATGACCGAATAGACGAAGCCCTTCCCTTAGAAATCAAACCACATGTTATTTCGCTAACTGGAGATGTAACAGCGAAAGAAAAGAACATAGCAGCTTTTATAAAAAATGCAGTAACCTTAACTATCGCTCAAATTGCAAGTGAACTATAGCGAACCTTTGAAAAGAAGGATATAGTAAATGTATAACGAATCGTTCCACTTGACATTTTTCCGCTGTGCTCCAAAATGGTTATGCCCACTTGGTTCCTTATGTAAAAGATGGTGAAAATTATTTTCTAAAAACAATTATTCCAAGTCGAAAAGAAAATTAAAAGTTAGCCAACCTAAAATATCTGCTCTTCGGAATGGTAAACTTGACGGTTTTTCAATGGAACGTCTGTTTTCTTTTTTGTGTGCATTAGATCAAGATATAGATATTATAATACACCCCAAGA
>JAYEHB010000357.1:0-6369 GCA_034659375.1 Thermodesulfobacteriota bacterium | reverse complement strand
GTTTGAAAAAATGGTGCTGCCAATTTCAGTTACAGTTACTTCTTTTTTTTCTGAGTCTAATTTGATAAGTTGTGCTGCACGCAACCAATGGCGAATGGAATTGACCATATTTTTCCCAACTCCAAGTGTAACAACAGCATCATCATTTGCAAAAATATTGTGATCCTGCTCAAATGCCTGAAAACCTTTAGTCAGCCAACCAAAACGAAGCTGGAAAGATTCATGTCTTCCAAAAGCAACTTTTTTAGAGTTAAAATTCATTGTTAATATTATATTACTCTTTTATTAATATTTCTTTGTTTACTGACTTTTGTGAATCTAAAATTTAAAAAACAGTATATATTTTACATTTTTTACAACCAGACAAGAATATAACAAATAAACAAAAATCTAAACAATTATTTTTTATGACCCAACGCAGACGTTCGATAACTTGTACTGAACCAGCAATATAGTGATCAATGGTTTTGAGTTTTTGACTCCTAGGGCCGTGTCTGATACCAAATTGTGCTTAAAGCCGTTTCAGGAGTATGGTTGTCCCTGGAACTTCAGTTTATGGAATTTTTTTTCAGTGCTGTTCTATAAATCTCTTTATCTTTTCTTGGTCCGACAGCTAAAACATAAACGATCACTTTCCGGTTAATCACCTGATAAACCACACAAAAGTCTCCTCTCCTTAATTTTCTAAAACTGCCAGGGTTTCCTGAAAGCGGTAAACCTAAGTCCTTATGAGACTTTGTCAGTTTTGTGTCAATGGCTTTTTGGCCTGATAGCATAGCATTAGTATGCTACGCAGTTCCAAATAAACGAATATGAGGCACAGGCCAAATTTACATTATAAGCCGAATATTTACAGTCAGCCTCACAGCTCTTCAAGCTTAAGAATCATAAAAATATAGTCACCATCATTAATATTAATGGTCAGGTTTGCACCCCTTGTTTCAGCATAATGAATCCAGGCAGGTTTATTTTGTGTGCCGCATTCACGATTTGGATAAAATTCCCCTGTTTTTCCATTTTTCCAGGAAAGAACCATGCAGTTGTTACATTTTGTCAATGCAATTTTTTTTGCAGCTTTTTCGGCTCCCGAAAAATCAAGTTCAGGGTCATCTATCTCATGGTTTATTTGATCATGGGAGCTTTCTCCCGGTTCTGAAAAAATTTGTGCCATAAATTACCTCCAATTAACAGGTTGCAATGACCTGAAGGTTGCACGTCACCTGAATGTCACATGTGAAAAATGTCATTGTTACCAGTACGGGCAATGTCTTTTTTTACGATTAAATACCCAGCCATTAAAGGTATGTATGTTTTTTTTTCAAATGTCCAATGATATTTGAAATTTAATGGGACCGGCGGTCTTTTATAAATTTCCAAAACAGATTACGGTCAAGATAATAACTGTAAGCTACTTTATCTCTGAGTTAAGCGGCTTAGACAACACAATATGCATCCACAGCAGCCCTCAAATCTGTGTCCGCTTCAACCACTTGTTAATGGAAAAAAATATAAAGGGGTCAAATTAAAAGGGTCATTAAAGGGGTCAAGTTTACTCTTGACTCTTATTCATAGTTCCCATACTTGCAAAAGTTAACATAATGCATATTTCAATAAGTTTTTCTGGACGTCTTGATTTTTATTGTGTTAAAGAGATGTTGCTGTTTTGGTCCCGGCAGTTTAGTAAAGCATACTTAAATCAAAACGTAAACACTTACAACTCAGCGGATTATGTGTGGTTGATAACAATACAGCCCGTGAACGGTTACAATTAATTAATAGGGTACACTCAAAAGAGATGAGAGCATTAAGCTGGAATAGTCCCATTGATTTTCCTTTTTCTTGACAAAACAGTTTCCTATCAAATATATTTGCTATGTAAACCAAATTAGAAAACAGTAGTAATTTTTAATATTGTATATCTTTCGTTGAGGAGAAGAGAGTGATACCCTGGAAAGAGATCGACCGGGCAGAGATTCCCGGAGAGGAAGGAGAAGTTACACTGCTGCAGCGCGGCAGGGAATTTTCCATGCGAACAGCAGGAACCGAGCTGATGAACAGCCGCCTCCACGGTTCCGAAGATGCACTGGCCGAGCTTGCATGCAGCCGCATTAAAGGAAGATCCAGCCAGAGGATTTTAATTGGAGGTCTTGGCATGGGCTACACCCTGGCGGCAGCACTTGAACAATCGGAAACAGATACTCTCATCACCGTGGCTGAACTGATTCCGGCTGTGGTTAAATGGAATCGGGAATACCTGGGGCACCTTGCAGGAATGCCGCTGGATGATCCCAGGGTCTCTGTTGTGGAAGAGGATGTGGCACATACTATCGGGAAAAAAAAAGCTGCCTGGGATGTAATACTTCTTGATGTAGACAACGGTCCTGGAGGGCTTACCAGGAAAACCAACGACCTTCTCTACGGCATATCCGGTCTGACGTCAGCCTTTTTGGCTCTGGGTACTTGCGGGATTCTGGCAGTCTGGTCGGCCGGAGCAGATGAAACATTCACCCGTTGCCTGAAACAGTGCGGATTTCAGACTGAAACAATAGCTGTCCGGGCCCGCAAATCCGGGAAAGGCGGCAGGCATACGATCTGGCTTGCTCAAAAATAAGTTGGCAAGTTTACGTATCACCTTCAGGTTAAGAGTTGAGGTAAGCGTTAACAGGGCACTGCACCTTGCGTATCCAGACACTTGAAGTACATGGGTACGTTTGAGTGCCTGGGTCTTGCATCTGCAGCACTCTGTAATTGTTTACAATTTTGCGAATTGACCAGGAACGGTTAAGGGTTGAGGCATCTGGCCGGCAAGGTGTCAGAAATATACATCAAGGGGTGAAGTGATGGGGAAGCGCTCTAAAATACTGATTGTAGATGATGCTCGTTTACTGCGGATGATCCTTAAAAAGGAGCTGGAAGCAGGTGGATATGAAGTTGTTGAAGCCGCAAATGGAAAAGATGCATTAAAAATGGTCGAGACGTCGTCTCCTCTGGATATGGTAACCCTTGATATTGAAATGCCGTTTTTAAATGGTTTTGAGACCTGCAGAAAATTATATAGTGATTATTATTCCAAATATTTCCTCCATACAAGGAACGGCAAAGTTCCTGTTATCTTTATAACATCTAAGGATACGCTTGAAGATCGAAAAAAAGGGTTTGAGTTAGGTGCGACTGATTTTATAACTAAACCCTTTGTCAAAGGAGATGTTCTATTAAAAGTTGATAAAGTCCTAAAGCAGAGAAACAAATATAAGGGGCTTACTGCACTGGTTGTTGATGACAGTTCAACTGCCCGGCATATCGTTGCTGAGAGCCTTTCGACTGAAGGTATGACAGTTTTTCAGGCTGAAAACGGAGTTGAAGCATATAATATTATTTGTGACAAAACAGATGAAATTGATATAGTTGTCACAGATCTTGAAATGCCGGTGATGAATGGGATTGAACTGTGTGAAAAAATTAGAAATGAATTAGGGCTATTGGGTTTGCCGGTTATTTTTTTTACCGGTATTGCTGATAGAGATACATTGTTAGATGTTTTTAGATCCGGTGGTACTGACTATATCGTTAAACCATTTGTAAAAGAAGAGATGCTGGCACGGCTTGTAGTGCATTTGAAAAAAGTTCAGATGACTAAACGTCTCATTAAATCAAAAAAAGAGACTGAAGCAAAAAACAAGGAACTTGAAGAGCTTACCCTGCAGCTTGAAGAGCTCATTGCAAGATCGAACCAAATGGCCCTGGAAGCAGAAATAGCTAATGTCGCAAAAAGTGAATTTGTGGCAAATATGAGTCATGAAATCCGCACACCAATGAACGGCATTATCGGGATGACCAATCTTCTTTTAGGCTCACCTCTGAATAAGGAACAAAGGGATTTTACAGAAACCATTAAAGTCAGTTCCGAAAATTTGTTAGCCATAATTAATGATATTCTGGATTATTCCAAGTTAGAGGCTGGAAAGATTGAACTTGAAATGATTGATTTTGATTTAAGAAGCACCATGGAGAAGTTAAATGATCTTATTGCTGCAAAAGCCCAGGAAAAAGATTTGGAATATATTGGTCACATTCAACATGATGTACCACTTTTTTTAAAAGGAGACCCAGGCAGATTAGGTCAGATATTGATTAATCTTGCAGGGAATGCAATAAAATTTACCCCTGTAGGAGAAGTCGTTGTAACTGCTTTTTTAGAGCATGAAACTCAAACCCATGCAACAATTTGTTTCAGTGTTATAGATACAGGTATCGGTATTGCCAAAGAAAACCTAGAGACTATCTTTGAATCTTTTTCCCAGGCTGACAGCTCAACTACCAGAAAATATGGTGGTTCAGGACTTGGCCTGACAATTTCCAGGCAGCTTTGTGAAAAAATGGGCGGTAAAATCGGAATTAAAAGTGAAAAAGGTAAAGGTTCAGAGTTCTGGTTTACTGCAGTTTTTGAAAAACAGTCTGATATTAAAGAAGAGACATATGTTTTTCCAAAAGAGGTAGATGGCAGAAAAATTCTGATAGTTGATGATAATAAAACAAATAGAGATATTTTAAAAGAGCAGTTAAAAACATGGGGCTTCAGATGTGAAAGAGCCCTGGAAGGAGAGACAGCCTTGACAATGCTTTCCCATGCTGTCTTTGATAATGATCCTTTTGATATAGCAATAATTGACATGGAGATGCCGGGGATGGATGGAGCTCTCCTTGGAAAAGAGATAAAACAAAATCCTGATTTGAAAAATACCAGATTGATCATAATGACACCAATGAGTGCCAGAGGAGATAAAAAGCAGTTTGAAAAAATTGGTTTTGCTGCACAATTAACCAAGCCTCTCAAGCAGTCGTATCTTTATGACGGCATTGTTGATGCTGTTGTCGGTCAAAGGGAAGAGAGAGTAAATGCACAGATTAAATCTTTTGCTGGTCTGGACAGCATGTCAGAAAAAAGGAAGCTTGATTTTAAAATACTCATGGCTGAGGATGATGCAATTAACCGGAAGGTTGCCTTGGCAACTTTAAATAAATTAGGCTATCAGGTGGAGGTTGTTGTTAATGGCAGACAAGCAGTAGATGCCTTGGAAAAGATCCGGTACGATCTTGTTCTTATGGACTGTCAAATGCCTGAACTGAACGGATATGAAGCCACTGGTGAAATTCGTGATCCTAACTCAAAAGTGATAGATCACAGTACTCCTGTTATTGCATTGACTGCCCATGCCACAGCCGGGGACAGGGAAAAATGTATAGATGCCGGTATGGACGATTACATGAGCAAGCCATTTAAGCCGGACCTGCTTGCCAAACTGCTTGAAAAATGGCTGCCAAAAGAAGATTCGTCCCTTGAGGATGTATCCCCTGTTTTGAAAAAAGAGCAATCCAGGAAAGAAGTTCTTGACTGGGCAGGCTTTCTTGATAGAGTTATGGGGGATGAAGAGCTTGCAAAAGATATTTTTAACGAGTTTTTAAATGAGATTCCAAAAAGAATAGAAAAAATAGAAAGGGATTTAGATAGCGGCAGCCTCGGAGATGCCAACAGGGAAGCACATACTTTAAAGGGCTCTTCTGCCAATGTGGGAGCTGTGGCTCTGCAGGATATTGCATATCAGATAGAGATATCCACAAGTGATGAAGATTTAACAAAGGCAGCGTTGCTTGTTCCAGTTCTTGAAGAACAATTTATAATACTAAAAAAATATTGGTTCAGTCAGAATTTTTAAATCAGATAAGGGGTCACACGTAAAATGTAAGGTTATTTTTTAGTGAACCCTAAGGGGGTGGGTATGGATAAAAAAAAAATTTTAATTGTTGATGATGATGCAATAACTCAAAAATTACTTAAAGGGCTTCTTGAAAAGCAAGGCTATAAAAAAATAATGCTTTCAAACTCAGGCGGGCAAGCCCTTGAATTGATAAAAAAAGATCCCCCTGATCTTGTCTTGCTGGATGTTTTTATGCCTGGCATTGATGGATATGAAGTTTGCACCAGGTTAAAAGCTGACAGTTCAACCTCACATATTCCAATTATCATGGTGACAGGGGGAGCTGTTCAGGCAGATGAAGCAATTGAGAAAAGCTTTAATGCCGGAGCAACTGATTTTATAACAAAACCCATAAGCGGGATTGAGTTTTTAGCCCGAATAAAATCAGGTTTGACCATTAAAAATAATCATGATCTGCTGGCAGATGAGCTTAAAAGACGTAAGCTTGCAGAAAAAGAGAAAGAAAAATTAATTAAAAAGCTTGAGCAGGCTTTATCAGAAATAAAATCATTAAAAGGCATTGTTCCCATTTGTTCCCATTGTAAAAAAATCAGAGATGATAAAGGCTTCTGGAATAATCTTGAGGCATATATACAAGCACACTCAGAGGCTG
>JAYEHB010000356.1:0-6449 GCA_034659375.1 Thermodesulfobacteriota bacterium | reverse complement strand
AGCTCACCGAGACGGTCAACTGTCTCTTTGGGATTTCCATCCTTTACAGCAATGCAGATATCAGGCCTTAAAGCAACAATTTTTTCAAGATCCAGATGGACATAGGACCCCACTCTGGGAAGTTTTCTTGCCGGTATGGGAAAATCACTGTACATGGTAGCACCTTTAAGGCAGTCTTCCCTGCCAAGGGCATATACAATCTCTGTAATACTTGGTGCAAGGGAGACAACACGTTGGGGATTTTTTGCAAATAGAACTTCCCTTCCCACCTGATCAACTGCTGTTCTCATTTCAGGGCTCTTTGCCTGACACAATGAAAACAGCAAAAAAACAATATAAAAAATGATAAAACAACCAGGAAAAAATCTATTGAATTTCAAAACAGCCCAAACCTTATTTATTATAGCGATCAAATAGTGATCAAAAAAAATCTTGCTCCCCTTTGTTCATTAACGTTCAAAAGAGGCAACCACCCTGAATCAGCCCCAGTACTGCTACCACTTGCAGATAATGTTCTGAATACACTGATTTTTATGAAATTGCAAAATAAACCAGAACTTTTTTATGAAATTTTGGCAAAAATACTTTACACTTTTTTCAATAACCGGCATGACCGGTTATTGAAAATAAGGCTGATGGCTTTCAGCATCTAAATATAAAAAATGAACGTTCGTTTGTATTTTTCTCTTGACTTATTGTTATACACGGGATACCATAAAAAAATGAATATTTTAGTTTGTATTAAACAGGTAGGTGATAATGGAGATATGAATCGGTTTGATGCCTTTGCTTTAGAAGAAGCTCTTGGGTTAAAAGAACAATATGATGGGCAATTTCTGGAACCGATTTTTGTGGATGTTGTAACTATTGGCGGACAAGCTGCAAGTGAAATCATCCGGCGAGCCTTTGGCATGGGTGCTGACAAGGGTTTTCACATTGTCACCAGGAAGACCGTGTATGTGCCGCCCTTTGTGACGGCATCAAAATTAGCGGCTGTGGCAGCAAAAACACCATATGACCTGATTTTGACAGGAATCATGTCCGAGGATCTCATGGAGGGGCAGACAGGTCCCATGCTGGCAGAGATCATGGGGTTTCCCTGTGCTGCAGGGGTTGTAAAGACTGGTTTACCAACCAATGACAATGCTGTTTTCCTGGAACGGGAAATGGAAAACGGATTCAGGGAATCTCTTGAAATCAGGCTGCCTGCAGTGCTGACAATCCAGGCAGGTATCAATACCCCGAGATATCCTTCTCTTTCCAAAATGCTGGCAGCAAGACAAAAAAAAATCATTACCCTGGCGGAAACAGATCTTTTTCCTGAACCAATCCAGGCAAAAGAATCGTATCTCTCCATGGAATACCCGGAAAAAACAAGGGCCGGCCATGAGATAAAAGGAACTTTAGCAGACCAGGCAAAGCAGCTATTCAACTTTTTACGCAAAAAGGATCTGATATGACACAGATAGTTATTATTGCCGAAATTTTTCAAGGCATGATCAGACCGGTGACCTTTGAACTGGCAGCTGCAGCCCTTAAGATCAAAAAGCTCAACATGGAGAAAAAATACCCCGGGAAAAAGACCCCGCAGATGGAAATACCCGGTGTGGTTAAAATCATTGTTCCTGCAGATGATCCCCTGCCCCTGGCAGATGAGATTTCAAAGCGCATGGATTTTGATGTGATCGGACTTAGAATCCCGGGTCTTAAAACATATAACAGTGATATTTATAAACAATGCCTCAGCCAACTAATCAAAAAAATAAAGCCGTCCCATATCCTGGCAGCAAATACATCCCAGGGTAGAGATTTTGCCCCGGGACTTGCTGTCCGGTTAAAGGCAGCATCCATATCCGGGGTCAACCAAATCCGGTCTGATGATCAGGGGCTGATCTATTCACGTCCTGTATTGGGCAACACCCGAAACATGATTATCCGGTCAATGCCGGACACGCCTGTGGTTCTGACCCTGATGCCCGGCGTGTTTAAACAGGATCTCCCTGACAACAAAAAAAAGGGAAAAATCGAGATCTGTGAAATTCCTTTTACCCCGGTATCCGGCACAACAGCTAAACTTAAGGAATCAAGCAGGATTGATAAGCCTGTTAGCGCAAAATCCAACAGCAAAAACCGCATCCTGCATCAACAAATTTTACAAAAAAGCTGTGAAAACCCGGCATTAAAAGGAGCACAGATCGTTGTGGCTGCGGGCCGGGGCATAGGCAAACAAGAAAATCTTGAAGCTATTTTCAAATTTGCTAAATGCTTTTCTTCTTCAGCCGTGGGTGCATCCCGGCCTCTGGTGGATTTGGGCTGGATCGGGTATGAACACCAGGTGGGCATAACTGGTGCTGCAATTTCACCAAAACTCTATATTGCCTGCGGAATTTCCGGCTCTTCCCAGCATCTGGCAGGCATAAAGGATGCCGAAGTTGTGGTTAGCATCAATAAAAATCCTGCTGCCCCAATATTCAGGCACTCAGACCTGTGCATCCAGGCCGAGGCACTTGAATTCATCCAGGCTTTCCTGGAACTGCCACGGGCAGACCTGGTTACATACCGGCCTGCCAACAACAAAGCATGAAGGTCGCTGTCTGGTTGGAAGGACTTTCAGGGTTTGGTTCTAACGTCGGCCATATATCCTGATTGCAGGAACAACGAAGGCCTGACCCCACGCAGCGTCCAGGCCTTGACATGCACAATCCAGAAGGTTGAGAAAATTACAGAAAAAAAAAGGAGATATCAGTGGATTTTACTATTTCAGACAAAATTCAAACCATTGTGGATATGATCAATGAGTTTGTAGAAAAGGAACTTATCCCCCTTGAGCCGGAATTTTTGAAAAAAGATTTCAGGGAGATGCTGCCAATACTCCGGGAAAAACAGAATATGGTCAAAAAAATGGAGTTATGGGCACCCAATTTCCCGGTTGAATGCGGTGGCATGGGGCTTTCACTTCTTGAGCATGGTTTAGTCTCAGAAGCCCTTGGCCGGTCACCCCTTGGCCATTATGTGTTCTGGTGCCAGGCACCGGATGCAGGCAATGTTGAAATCCTGCACAGCCACGGAACCAATGAACAAAAAGAACTATACCTCAATCCTCTGGTCCAGGGAAAAATAAGATCCTGTTTTGCCATGACCGAGGTGGACATGCCGGGCTCCAATCCAGTGATGCTGGAAGCCACGGCTGTCAAAGACGGGGACGATTATGTGATCAACGGTCATAAATGGTACACCACGGCGGCTGATGGTGCTGATTTTGCCATTACCATGGCTGTCACCAACCCCGACGCATCCACATATCTTCAGGCCAGCATGATTATTGTGCCAACAAACACAAAAGGCTTCAACCTGGTCAGGAACATCCCTGTTATGGGCCATGAAGGCAGTGATTATATGAGTCATGGGGAAATTCTGTTTGAATCCTGCAGAGTACCCCAGAAAAATCTGCTTGGACCTGAGGGGCACGGGTTTGTAATTGCCCAGGAACGGCTGGGGCCGGGACGAATTCACCATTGCATGAGGTGGCTTGGCATCTGTCAGAGGGCATTTGATCTTATGTGCAAAAGAGCCAATGAACGGATTATCTCTCCTTCGGGCAAAACCCTTGGCACCCGGCAGACCATCCAGAACTGGATTGCTGAATCGGCGGCAGAACTTCAGGCAGCAAGGCTTTTGACACTTAATTCTGCCTGGCAGATTGATAAAAACGGAGCAGCCAATGCACGGGAGTCCATCTCCATGATTAAATTTATGGTGGCAAAAACCATGAACAAAATTGTGGACAGAGCTTTGCAGGTACACGGGGGATTAGGCATGACAGATGATACTATTCTGGCCTTTTTCTACCGCCATGAGCGGGCTGCCAGGATTTATGACGGGGCAGATGAGGTACATAAGACCTCTCTTGCAAAACGAATTTTAAAAAAAAAGAATTAAATGCAGTACAAAGAATTTAAAAAATTATACGCTGGCTCAAGACAGGATATTACCAGGGAAATTTTCCACAAAAATCAGAAATTCATACGGATTAAAAAGGAAAAAACCGCTGTAAATAATCTGGAAAAAATTTTTGATGCAGTGTTCAGCATTACGTATAAAAAAGGCTTCCAGGCCATGAGCATGCGGGATTTAAGCCAGAAAACAGGAATGAGCCTGGGGGCCTTGTATGCCTATTTCCCAGGCAAAAAAAAACTTTTCAGCATAATACAGTCCCAGGGAGATTTCATGATCAAAGAGATGCTGGAGCAATTCAGCAATGCCCATGAAGACCCCTTAGAAAAACTTAAGGCTGTTATCAAGGCACATCTCTTTCTGTCTGAATTGTTCCGGCCATGGTTCTACTTCATATTTATGGAAGCCAGAAATATTGAACCAGCCGAGTTTAAGGTAGTCAGCTCCATGGAAAAAAACACCCTTAAAATCCTCACAGATATTCTTGTGCTTGGGGAGAAACAGGGAATTTTCAAACCGGGAAACCAGGAACTGACTGCCTGTATGATCAAGGCAATGCAGCAGGAATGGTATTTAAAACGATGGAAATACCGAAAAATGAAAGTGTCGGTGGATCAATTTACAGACCACTTGATCAACATGGTGGAAGATTTCTGCCTGGTATTGGAACAACCCGAACCAGCCAAAAAACAGGCTGAATGAGCCAGAACCAAAAAAGAGATATAGCCAATTTCGCATGACTTCATACCATCTTTTAATTATTTAAGGTAGAAATGTATGAGGTCATATGAAATGCACTATATGGAGGAAGATATCATGCAGGTAACAGACAAAGCAAAAGAAATCAGATCCGGTGAGGAGATTGATCCGGCAGCAGTAAAAGCGTTTTTACAAGATAATATCAAAGGGCTTACAGGCGGCATTGCCATAACCCAGTTTCCCAGCGGTTTTTCAAACCTCACATATTTGATTGACATGGGAGACCGGCAAATGGTGCTGCGGCGGCCCCCGATTGGTGCCAGGGTAAAGGCAGGTCATGACATGGGACGTGAATACAAAATTTTAAAAGCCCTCTACCCTGTTTTCCCCTATTGTCCTGAACCCCTGGCTTACACAGAGGATAGCTCCATTATTGGTGCCCCCTTTTTTGTCATGGAAAAACTCTCCGGCATTATCTTAAGAAAGGATCTGCCCAAGGGACTTTTATTTTCAAAAAAACAGGCCGAAGAACTCTGCATAACCCTTACAGATCTTCTGGCAGATATCCATAACATTGACGTACATGGGGCCGGTCTGGATTTCATTGGCAAGCCTGCCGGATATGTTCAGCGCCAGGTAGAGGGATGGAGCAATCGGTACCGCAAGGCAAAAACAGATGATGCACCGGATTGTGAAGCCCTCATGGCCTGGCTTGCGGATAAAATGCCGGAGGATACAAACCATCCAACCATTGTACACAATGATTACAAATTTGACAATGTAGTACTGGACACTGGCAGGCCTGAAAAGATCATTGGTGTCCTTGACTGGGAGATGGCAACCTGTGGTGATCCTTTGATGGATCTTGGCAACAGCCTTGCCTATTGGGTGGAGGCAAATGATCCCGAGGAGATACAGATGATACGGACAATGCCCACCAACATGGCAGGCGCCCTGACTCGGCAGGAGATACTGGATCATTATGAAAAACGAACAGACAGGAGTACACGGCAGTTTGATTTTTATTACTGCTTTGGCCTGTTCCGGCTGGCAGTCATTGCCCAGCAGATTTATTACCGGTATTTTCACAAAATCACTGACAACAAGCGGTTTGCCACGCTGATTTTTGCCGTCATTGCCCTTGAAAAAACAGCCATTAAGGTCATTGAGTCATCTGATTTGTAATTTGTAACTCAATTTTCTGGATTGTTCATGTCAAGGACTGATCGCTGCGTGGGGTTTTGAGGGCAACGGGCAGGCACAGGGGCCTGCCCCTACCATTCGCGGTTGCCGATTGGTTCATGACCGTAGGGGCAACCCCCTGTGGTTGCCCTTCATCATTTGTTGTGTGCAGACTTAGACCACCAAGGCTGCCCATGGCAGTTTATATGAAAGTCCGTCTAAACGACTGCAATGATAGACTTGGCTCCGCGTCTTCGACCCTAAATTTGTTGTGGCCGATGCGGAAACCACGCTCCGGCCATAGCAGTTATATAAAAAAGGAGATTAGATAATGAAAGAGTTTAATCTGGAAGAAAGAACAGCTGTTATCACAGGCGCCAGCAGGGGAATCGGTCTTGCTATTACAGAGAAACTTGCCAAATATGGAGCCCAATGCATACTGGTAAGCAGAAAGATAGAAAATCTTGAAGCTGCCGCTGTCAGCATTAGGGAAAATGGCGGAAAAGCCGAAGCCATGGCATGCCATACCGGGAACCCGGATCAGATCAAGGCCATGTATGAAAAAATCATGGAAAAATACGGATCATTGGATATTCTGGTGAACAATGCTGCCA
>JAYEHB010000355.1:0-6477 GCA_034659375.1 Thermodesulfobacteriota bacterium | reverse complement strand
CTGTGGTTGATATGAGAATGACAGGCCGGGTATGTTTTTTTGAAATTTTTGATGCAGCTATTCCAAGAACACCCGGATTCCATTTTTTATCCCAGAGCACTATAATTGAATTTTTCATAATTTCAGGCTTTCTTAAAAATTTTTTCTCTATATCATCCATTATACTCTGTTCAGTCTGCTGTCTTTTTTTGTTTAACTGATCAAGGATGTCAGCTGTCTGGTCTGCACCTGTTTTCTCTTTTGAGGTTAGCAGGTTAACACATATTCTTGCATGGGAGATTCTGCCTGCTGCATTTATCCTTGGTGCAATTTTAAAGGAGATATCTTCTGAATCAATTTTGTTGTAATCAATTTTGCTGATATCAGATAGTGCCTTGAATCCAACTCTTTCCCCTTTTCTCATCACAGTAATGCCTGTTTTTGTCAGTATTCTGTTTTCATTTTTTAAGGGAACCATGTCAGCTATGGTCCCCAATGCCACAAGATCACAATACTGGAGAAGATTTGGTTCGACAATCTCTTTCCAGTATCCTGTTTTGCGTAATTGTTGTCTAAGGGCAATCACAAGGTAAAATGCAACTCCAACCCCTGCAAGGTAACCTAAGTCTGCTGTGCAGTCTTCTCGTTTCGGGTTTACAATGGCAACCGCAGATGGAAGGGGTTTGGCTGTTTCATGGTGGTCAGTAATAATAACATCGATATCTTCTTTTCTGGCAGCCATAACGGCCTCATTGCCGTCGGAACCGCAGTCCACTGTGATTATAAGATCAATGTTTAGATCCACAGCCATGTTAATGTGATTTTTTTGAAGACCATGACCCTCTTTTATCCTGTGGGGTATGTACCACGCAACTTCTGCATCTGCATAGGAGAGGAAATCATTTAAAAGAGAGGTTGAAGTTACACCGTCTGCATCAAAGTCTCCAAAGATGAGTATTTTTTCCCGATTTTCAATGGCTGTGCATATCCGCAAAACCGCCTTGTCCATATCTCTTAAGGCAAATGGATCAGTTATATCTTTAAGGGATGGAACAAGAAAGGGAAATGCCCGTTCCGGGGTATCTACTCCTCTGTTCACAAGAAGGAGCGCAATAATCCTGTGGCAGTTGAGTATTCTTGCAATTTTTTCTACCTTATCCCTGTCGGGTTTTTTATCTGTCCAGATATCATTCATAATGGTTTTTCCTGAGAAAATTTATTTTATATATAATTAATCTTTTAAAATGTCAAAAAGAGAAAAAAATCATTGAAAAAATAGTCTGAAAAATGGTATAAAAACAGGTTACAATTTCATTTTTAATTGCGGCAGAACGATCTGCCAGGGGAGATAGAGGATTTTGCATGAGAACCATTCATAAAAAATATATGGTGGAAAAGAGCAGGATAGGTTTTTTAAAATTTATTTTTGAAGCCCATGACGGGATTGCCGTGATTACTACACTTGATTCAAAAACAGGTTTTGTCAGGTTTGCCATTGCACCAGATTGTTTAGAAGAGGTGGATGCTGTGATTATGGATCTGAAAAAGGATATTAAAATTAATGAAGTTTAAAGGATATGCATATATCTATACAATTGGCTGCCAGATGAATACCTATGATTCTGAAAAATTCATGGCCATTCTTGGTTCCATGGGATATGAAAAGACTTTTTCCTTAGAAAAAGCAGACATTGTAATATGCAACACATGCTCCATAAGAGAGAAAGCCCAGGAAAAGGCATTCAGTTTTTTAGGGAAAATTGCAGGTAAAAAAAATAATAAAAAAAATCTTATCTCTGTAATGGCAGGTTGTGTTGCCCAGCAGGAGGGCAAGAATGTATTTAAACGTATTCCCAATCTTGATATAGTTCTTGGAACCCAGGCTTTTACAAGGCTGAAAGATCATGTCAAAGCTGTTCAATCCGGCAAAACCAGAATTACAGATATTGATGAAAGCCATGAAATATTTGAGTTAATGCCTGATTTTTCAACTTTGGAGAAAAACAAGGTTTCAAGGTTTGTTACAATTATGCAGGGGTGTGATAATTTTTGTACTTATTGTGTTGTCCCCTATGTAAGAGGCCGGGAGAGGAGCCGTAATCCTGAACATATAATTAAAGAGATCACAGCTTTGGGAGAGGCAGGAGTAAAAGAGGTTGTTCTTTTGGGGCAGAATGTTAACTCCTATGGTAAAAAAGAGGGCATATGTTCATTTCCCAGGCTGCTTGAAAAAATTTGTAAAATTGATTCCATTAAAAGAGTAAGATTTGCCACATCCCACCCAAAAGATCTTTCAGATGAATTGATTTTTGCCATAAGAGATAATGAGAAAATATGCAATCATCTGCACCTTCCTGTTCAGTCCGGTTCCAACCGGATATTAAAGAAAATGCACCGTGGTTATACAAGGGAGAGCTATGTTGAGAGAATATCAAAGCTTAAAAAAGAGTGCCCTGATATTGCCCTTTCTTCAGATATGATTGTGGGTTTTCCTTCTGAGAATAGAGAAGATTTCCAAAATACCATTGATCTTGTAAAAGAGATTGAATTTGATGGGATTTTTGCCTTTGCCTATTCACACCGTCCAAATGCACCAGCTTCAAAGTTTAAGGATGAAATAGATGAACCTGAAAAAATGGCAAGGCTCAATAAACTTATTCATCTTCAGGAAGTGTTTACAAAAAAAAAGAATCAGGCTTGTGTGGGAAATATTGAACATGTTCTTGTTGAGGGGGAAAGTCGTAAAAAGAGAAACAGAACAGAAGAGAATAAAGAGCAGTTTCCCCAGATGACAGGAAGAACTGAATCTGGTAAGATTGTTCATTTTTGTGAAAAAGATGTAAGGCCGGGTGAAATTCTGGATATTAAAATAGAAAATGCCTATGCCCATTCTTTATGGGGAAAGGTTTTTGAACGGAGTAATTGATTATGAAAAATACAAAGAAAAAAAAGATTGGCAGAAACGATTTATGTCCATGCGGATCAGGGAAAAAATATAAAAACTGCTGTATGAATAGTTCAAATAAGGTTCTTTCAGTTAAAGATAAGTATAAAAAAAAATATGATATCATAATTAAAGAGCCCCATCAGATAGAGGGAATAAGAAAAGCTGGAAAACTTTTGATCTCCATTATGGATAAGGTTGAGGCTGTTATTAAACCAGGAGTTAAGACCGATGAAATAAATACCCTTGTCCATGAAGAGACTGTGAAAGCAGGGGGTGTGTCGGCACCACTGCACTATCGTGGATTTCCTAAAAGTGTCTGTGTTTCAGTAAACGAAGTTATATGTCATGGAATTCCAGGGGATCGCATATTAAAGGACGGTGATATTGTTAATGTGGATCTTACACCGATTCTTAACGGTTTTTATGCTGATGCAAGTAAAACATTTTTTGTGGGTACTCCAACAAAAGATGGCAGAAAAGTTGTCAGTGTGGCCAGGGAAGCTTTGAAACGCTCCATTGAAATAGTAAAGCCGGGAGTACAACTTGGAGATATTGGCTTTACCATACAGAGTTATGCTGAAAAACAGGGTTGTTCTGTTGTAAGGGAATTTGTTGGACATGGAGTGGGAATTGAGTTCCATGAACCTCCCCAGGTGCTTCATTTTGGAAAAAGAGGCAGAGGAATCAAGCTTGTTCCAGGCATGGTTTTTACCATAGAGCCCATGGTTAATCTTGGAAAAAAAGAACTTCATGTTCTTAAAGACAACTGGACTGCTGTTACCAATGACAACTCTTTATCAGCACAGTTTGAACAGACAATCCTTGTAACAGAAACAGGTTTTGAAAGTCTTACGCCATACGAACTTTAAAATTTTTTCTTTGCATGGTTCTATAGTTAAAAAAAAGCCCATTTTAAAAAAAGTTTTACTTGACATCCTGAATATCAGAGTAGTATTTAAATAAAGATAACAATGCCAGTATTCAGGGCTCACTCAAACAGGGCTCACTCAAAAATAACTTTACATTTTTGAGTGTGAACCCCTTAACATATCAATTTTAAAGGTTGAAAGGAGGTTGTTTTTATGGAGGCGTTACTGATTATGGTTGTTGCATTTGCCGGTTATATACTAATGTATAACCTGTATGGTAAATTTATCGGTGAAAAGATTTTTAAACTCTCCCAGGATGCAGTTACACCGTCAATTGAGTTGAAAGATGGGATTGATTATGTTCCAACTAACAAAGAGGTAATTTTTGGTCATCATTTTACCTCCATTGCCGGAACAGGCCCCATTGTAGGGCCTGCTGTGGCAATCATCTGGGGATGGGTTCCAGCATTGATCTGGGTTTTTGTGGGAAGCATTTTCATGGGTGCTGTCCATGATTTTGGTGCATTGATCATCTCCATGCGAAACCAGGGGAAATCCATTGCTGATTATACTGCAAAGTATGTTAACAACCGCACCAGATTTCTGTTTTTTCTCCTTGTTTTTCTTGAACTCTGGATAGTTATCGCAATTTTCGGCCTGGTAATAGCAGTGGTCTTTGCCATCTATCCCACCTCAGTCTTTCCAGTATGGTTTGAAGTTGTAATTGCTCTTTATCTTGGCCACCTTATTTACAAAAAAGGCAAGAGCATTATGACATGGTCAATAATCGCAGTTATTGTCATGTATATAACAGTTGCCATAGGGGCATATATACCGATAAAAATGCCGGCCATTGCAGGAATACCGGCAACAGGTGTCTGGACAATTATTCTGCTTGCCTATGCTTTTATTGCATCAACTCTTCCTGTTACCACGCTTTTACAGCCAAGGGATTTTATTAATTCCCATCAGCTTGTAATTGCAATGGCACTTCTTATTCTTGGTGTTCTTGCATCAGCATTTGGAGGAAATCTTGAGATAGTTGCTCCTGCCATTCAAACAACGCCGGCAGAAGCACCGCCCATGTGGCCTTTTCTTTTTATCACCATTGCCTGCGGAGCTATTTCAGGATTCCATTCTCTGGTATCTTCGGGAACCTCTTCAAAACAGGTGAGAAATGAAAAAGATGCTCTTTTTGTAGGATATGGTTCCATGCTCATGGAGGGCACGCTTGCAACACTTGTTATTATTGCTGTTGCTGCAGGTATAGGCATGGGTTACACCACAAAATCAGGTGAAGTGCTCACAGGGGTTGCAGCCTGGACAACTCACTACTCTTCCTGGGCAGCGGCAGCAGGACTTGGCTCAAAAATTGGAGCCTTTGTAAACGGTTCTGCCAATATGATCGCTTCAGCCGGTATCTCCATACATATTGCCATTGTTGTCATGGGTGTTTTTGTTGCATCGTTTGCAGGAACCACCCTTGATACTGCAACAAGAATTCAGAGATATATAGTTGCAGAACTTTTTACCACCTTTAAGATGAATTTTCTCACAGGCAAATATATTGCGACCTTTATTGCAGTGGGCACAGCTCTTTTTCTTGCCTTTGTCACAGGAGCAGGAGGCAAGGGTGCTTTAAAACTATGGCCTCTGTTTGGTGCTGTTAACCAGACCCTGGCAGCCCTGGCCCTGATTATTATTACAGTCTATCTTAAGGGTAAAGGCGGTTTAAAATGGATGGTTTCAGGAATCCCGGCTGTTTTCATGATATTCATGACCGTTTGGGCTCTTATCATGAACCAGACGAAATTTGGTACCCAGCATAATTTAATGCTTCAGGCAGTAAACGGAATAATTCTTGTAATTGCAATATGGATTGCTGTTGAAGGTGCATTGAAGTTTTTCAGTATAAAGGATGAAGTCTCCTGATGTAAAATCTTGGTATCCTTTATTGATTCTGTTTCTCTACCCCAAAACGGGGTAGAGATGATATGTAAATGTTGGCCAGTGCCTCATATTCGTCTATTATGGGTGAAGATGGGTGCTGGCCGAATATTTACGATGATACGGAGCCAACTCTTATAATTACAGTGCATTAATATTAACTCAACTTTCTGGATTGTGCATGTCAAGGTCTGGACGCTGCGTGGGTTTTGAGACTTTAACCGGTAAAAGTAAGGTCAGAAAGTTGAGATATTAAATTGTTATGGTAAAAGATTTAAAAAAAATTTATATTATGATTTTAGGCTCGGCAGGTTTTGGATTTTTAATACTGGGGCTTGCAAAAGGGCTTAAAATCATGGAACCCGGGGCATGGAGGCTTCCACCTTTTTATGCATCATTGCTGTTTATACTTTCTGCAATAACATCTATTGCAGCTCCTGTATTAATAAGAACTCTTTTTGCACATAACGTTCGAAGCAGAAAAAGTGTTAACCATGATGAATTTTTTAAATTTGAGAAAAATATTCTCTATATGGTATTGCTGACACCATGGTTTGCTCTGGCAGCATATCTGTGTGATTTCCAAAAATTTTACTCAGCAGGTATTGTTTTAATGGCATTTTATGCTCTTTATTTCTATTATCCTTCAGAAAAAAGAATCAACTTTGATAAAAAAATTTTCAGAGTAAGGGAGTTGGAATAAAATAATTATCCAAATTTTGTGCAGGATTTTTG
>JAYEHB010000354.1:0-6519 GCA_034659375.1 Thermodesulfobacteriota bacterium | reverse complement strand
CAGCCTTGGTGGTCTAAGTCTGCACACAACAAATGATGAAAGTTACACTCCTGGTTTGCCAGGACTTTTATATAAAAAAATGAATACTGTTTGTTTTGTACATTCAGTTCAAATAGTGTGGTAAAATAGTGTGGTAAAAAATAATGGAATATAGAGTAAGCATAAGAGAGAAACTGATTGGTATTTTTGTATTGATCAAGGTTATTCCCCTGATTATTCTGGCATGGTTTGCCTGGCATGAGATTTTTTTGCTATCCGCTACCCTTGAAACCCATGTCAATGAGATGACAAAAACCAGTGCAAAGACAATAAAACAGGTGGCAGACACTGCCACATCGAGCTCAATCCGGGCCTTAGATGTCAGAGCCCGTGAAGCCATTGAGCACTTGACCACTGATACTGCCCGAGATGTTGCAGCCTTTTTGGCAGGCCGGGATGTGGATATACGGATGTCCGCCATGCTGAAACCTGATAAGAAACTCTATCAGGCGTTTTTAAATGCACATACGCGTAATATTACCCTTCACAAACCCTGGATTTTGAATGAAAAAAAGAGTGCCTGGGAACCCCTGTATCAGGAACAGGATGATAACCAGGCTGTCAGTGCAAGGAATAAGGATAATGAGCTTGATTTCCATTACACCAACCCTGTAAAAACAGGGACAAGCCAGCCCATTCCAATCTATCTTGAAATGACCTATGTGGATGTGACCGGGCAAGAGAGAATAAAAGTTACCACTTCAGATCTTTTGTCCGGTGATCTTAAGGATGTTTCAAAAAGAGATCAGACTTTTTGCAAAGCAGAAACCTATTTCAAGGATTTGAAAAACCTTAAACCCGGCGAGATTTATGTCTCTGATGTGATTGGTGCCTATGTGAAAACCCATATGATAGGTCCATATACAAAAAAACGGACAGACCAGATGGGGATAGAATTCAATCCTTTTCAATCCGGGTATGCAGGTAAAGAAAATCCTGTGGGGAAAAAATTCCAGGGTCTTGTCCGGTGGGCCATGCCCGTGGTGAACAATGGAACAATAAATGGGTATGTCACCCTTGCTCTGGATCACACCCATATCATGGAGTTCACCGACCACATTGTCCCTACCAGGCAGCGATATTCAGCCATTTCAGATGCTGCTTCAGGCAATTATGCCTTTATGTGGGATCATAAAGGCCGTAACATCTCCCATCCCAGGGATTATTTTATTGTTGGATATGATCCAGCCACAGGAATTCCTGCAATTCCCTGGCTTTCTGAAGCGTACTATGAAAAATTTAAAATCAGCGGCCTTGGAATTGTTCAATTTCTGGAATCCATGCCGTTATATGAAGATCAGGCGCTTTCAAAAGCATTTTCAAAAGAGTTGATTAAAAAAGGCCTGATAGGTCTGGATTGCCGATATCTCAATTTTGCACCCCAGTGCGACGGGTGGAAAAATTTAACACAATTTGGCGGGTCAGGCTCCTTTGTGATCCAGTGGAGCGGCCTTAAAAAATTGACAACAGCAGCGTCTATCCCCTATTTTACAGGGCAATACAGCCAAAGTCCAAGGGGGTTTGGATTTGTTACCATTGGTGCCAATGTTCATGAATTTCATAAGCCGGCCAATGTTACAGCAAAGATTATAAGGAAGACAGAAGATCAGTATATACAAGCCATTGAGAGGCAGAATAAGGAAAACAAGGATGTTATTGTAAAATCCCTGCATGATACAGTCACCCGCCTGACTTTATATACGGTGATCATGGTTATCCTTGTGATTGCAGTTGCCGTGTTAATGGCCTCAGCTCTTACCGGGAAAATTACAAATATGATCAGAGGAATTTCAAAATTTCAAAAAGGAGAGAGGGACCATCGTCTCGATATTCAATCCTTAGATGAAATGGGAGTGCTGGGTCAAACATTTAATTCAATGGCAGACAGTATCCAGCTGGCAATTGCCGAACTTGAACAATCAAAATCAATGGTTGAGGATTCCAATGTCTCTTTAAAGGCAATGCTGGCAAGGATTATTGATTCCATGCCTTCTACTATCATTGGTGTGGATACCCGGGCCAGGGTTATCCTTTGGAACAGTGAAGCCTGCAAAATGACCCAAAAAAGCTTTGAAGAAGTAGAAGGCAAGGACCTTTTTACTGTTTTTCCTCTGCTTAAAAAAGAGAAATCCATTGTTTTTCCAGCAATAGAGCAGGGGCAGATACAAAAAGAGAAACGGCTGGAAACCATTATCAATGATGAGCGGTTTTTTTACGATGTGACCGTTTACCCCCTTATCAATGGTAAGATCGATGGTGCTGTTGTAAGAATTGATAATATTACCACACGAATTTACATGGAAGAGATGATAATTCAGACGGAAAAAATGCAGTCCATTGGAGGACTTGCCGCCGGAATGGCCCATGAGATCAACAGTCCGCTGGCAGGTATCATTCAGAGTGCCCAGGTGATACAAAACCGCATAAAAATTGACATGCAAAAAAACGTTGAGGCTGCAAGTGAGATTGGTGTTGATTTAAAAAAACTGAATCTATATTTTGAAAAACGCAGTATTATCAACATGCTCGATGCCATATTGGATGCAGGGAGGCGTGCGGCGGATATTGTTGCAAATATGCTGACCTTTAGCAGAAAAAGTGACAGTTCCTTTACAATGCAGCGTATTGAAAAGATTCTGGATCAGACAATCAAATTTATGGAAAAAGATTTTGATATTAAACAACATGCTGATTTTAAAAGAATAGAGATCATTCGTAAGTATTGTTCAAGTCTGCCGGAGATCTCCTGTGATGCGGGAAAAATTCAACAGGTGTTTTTTAACATATTAAAAAATGGTGGCCACGCCATGATGGAAAATGCTAAAAACAGGGCACCTGTATTTAGGATAACAACCTTAGAAGAAGATGAATCTGTTTTAATTGTGATAGAAGATAATGGTGTTGGTATGGATGAAAATACCAAAACAAGGATTTTTGAACCTTTTTATACAACCAAGTCCGTTGGTGTTGGCACAGGTTTGGGGTTGTATATTTCCTATTTTATTATTGTAGAGAACCATAAGGGGTCCATAACTGTTGAATCTTTTCCTGGTAAAGGGACTAAATTTACCATTAAGCTTCCCTTGCAGCAGACTCCTAAAATTGGTAATTAATTTTTGAGTGAATCCTTAGGGGGAAGGAGAAAGTAAAATGAAATATGGATGGATGGTTTTACTATTTTTTTTCTTGTTACCCGGTTGTGGAGACAATGATTCTGCCATTAAGGTGGACTTAAATATAAAGGAGCAGGTTATACTTAAGGATGAGGCTGATGTTGTCACCTATGCCTATCTGCCCCAATATTCCCATACGGTATCTTACACCCGTCATCATGCTCTTATTCAGTATTTAAGAAAAGAGACAGGGCTGAATATCAAACAGATATTTCCTGATACATTTGACCAGCACATGAAAATGGTGGGACAGAAAAAGATTGATATATCCTATTCCAATCCGTTTCTATATGTTAAACTTGCCCATCAATACGCTGCAAAAGCATTTGCACGCACGGTGGAATTAAATGGAAAAGATAAATACAAAGGACAGATTATCTGCCGGGATGATAATCTATCCATTCAAACCATTTCTGATTGCCGCAATAAGCGCTGGATAGCAGTGGATTCAACCTCAGCAGGGGGGTATCTATATCCATTTGGCTATTTTATTGACCATGGCATTACCCAATTGGATTTTAAAGAGATTGCCTTTGCACCTGGTCCCGGAGGAAAACAGGAAAAGGTTATCCTTTCTGTTTATGCCGGAAAATATGATATTGGAACCATCAGGGAAGGCTCTTTGGATGTGGTGTCGGGCAGGATTGATATTAATAAAATCAGAATTGTTGCAATGACTGCTCCCTATCCCGGGTGGGTCTATGCTGCCAGGAAAAACCTGGATAAAAAGATCGTGGAAAAATTAAAGCAGGCTTTTGGAAAACTTGATTTTAACAATAAAAACCATAGAGAAATATTAAAAACCGCTAATTTTATTAAGGTGATAGAGTCAAAAAATTCGGATTTTGACTCTGTGAGACAATTGGCTGCCAGGCTGGGTATGTGTCTTGAAGAATAATGTTTTTTTTGACGTAAAAAATATGACAGGTTTAAAACTAAATCTGATTATTGCAAAAACTCTTAACAGGCTGCAGTATGGCTTGATATCAACTACCTGTAATTTGCCGCATTGCAAGGAAATGATAAAATAGATGAAGCTGGGATTTCGCCGTAAAATATATTTAGGTTTTTTTTCTATGCTCCTGATCCAGGGCATTGTGATTTCTTTTTGGGTCAGTCATCTCATGAAAGACTCCATGCTGGAAGAGATCAAAAACAGGGGGGTTTCAATAGGAATAAGCCTTTCCGCCCGTATGGTGGAACCAATGCTTGCCATGGATTTTTTAAGGATGAAAGTTCTGGTGGATGAGACAGTTATATTGGGAAATGATATCTTTTATACCTTTGTCCTGGACAAAAAAGGCAATCTTCTTATCCATACGTTTAAAGACGGGTTCCCGTCAGCACTCAAGGCTGTAAACAGTGTTGAGGACAATCAAAAAGTATCAATGAGGCTTTTGAATACAGGGAATCAATTGATTTATGATTATGCAGTACCTGTTTTGATAAAGAAGAATCGATTGGGAACATTGAGACTGGGTCTTTTGCAGATACGGGCTGAAAAAGCAGTTAATAAAATTGTAATCTCTGCAGTTATAACCATAGTCCTGGCGATGCTTGCGGCAGGTGTTGTCGGTACCCTGCTGCTCAATCCGGTGACAAAAAATATACAAACACTCCATGGCTCTATAGAACAGGTGATGCGGGGAAACCTTGATGTGAGAACTGCTCCGATGTTGAAAAAAAACTGCTGGGATATTATGCAGTGTCATAGGAAAGAGTGCCCGGCATATAAAAATTTGCATCACCGGTGCTGGTATCTGGCAGGAACCCTTTGTCCAATCTGTGTTGAAGGGGAATATGCCAAAAAAATTGATTCATGTCAGCAATGTTCAGTTTACAAAAAGTGTTCAGGAGATGAAATTCAGAGTCTGGCAGAAAGTTTTGATGCCATGACCCACTCCTTAAGACAAAATCTTTCTGACCTTAAACAGGCAGAGCAGGTTTTAAATGAACAGAAAACTCTGCTCCAGATGATTTTAGATGCTATCCCTGATTTTGTCTCTCTCCAGGATCATAAAGGCAGGTATGTTTCGGTTAACAGGGCTTTTTGTAAAATGCTGAACAGGAATAAAGATGATATCCTGGGCAGACAAAATGCTGAGTTGTTTTTAAAAGATCGGGCTGTTATTTATGATCATGAGGACAGAGATATCCTTGATACTGGAAAACCTCTTGTTAAAGAGCATAGATTGGTTGGGGCAAAAGGTGTAAAGTGGGTGCATCTTGTAAAAATTCCTGTTTTAGAGAAAGATAACCGGGTAAAGGGTCTTGTCTGCAGCGGCAGGGATATTACACAGCTTAAAGCTGTCCAGGATCAGCTTACCCACGCCCAGAAGATGGAATCTGTCGGACGTCTGGCTGCCGGAGTCGCCCATGAGATCAATACTCCCCTTGGAATTATCCTTGGCTATGCCCAGCTTTTACTGGAAGATGTTGAAAAGGACGGGCAGATCCATGACGACATTACAATTATTGTTAAACAGACAAAAATATGCAGTAAAATAGTTGCAGATCTTTTGGGTTTTTCACGTCACAAGGAGAGTACCATTACCCTGTTTGATATCAATGAATCAATTGAACAGGTGGTCGAGGTTGTCGAGCATACATTTCAATTAAATCAGGTGAAAGTAACAAGGGAATATTCTCCTGACCTGCCTCTGTTTAAAGGTGATAAGGAAAAACTTAAACAGGTTTTTATAAATCTTTTAAACAATGCATTTGATGCTGTTGGCCGGCATGGTATAATAAAAATAAAAACAGGGCTGCATAAACAAGATTTGAAAATAAGTGTTTCAGATACAGGGGAGGGTATTTCTCCTGAAAATATTGCCAAAATATTTGATCCTTTTTTTACCACCAAAGGCCCCCATAAAGGGACAGGGCTTGGGTTATCAGTAACGTTTGGTATTATTAAGGAGCATGGCGGCAGGGTTAAAGTATACTCCCCTGCTTTGACTGATAAGGCAAAACAGAAGAATAAAAAGTTTAACACAAAATTTGTTGTACATCTGCCTCTAGGGTAAACAGTTTGTAAAAGGAGATATAAAACATGGCAAAAATAATGGCACTTGATGACGTTCTTGATGCAGTAAATCTTATTAAAAGAATTCTTGAAAGAAAAGGTCACCAGGTGACCATATTTACTGAAGAGGAAGATGCCATTAATTATGTTGATTCCAATGAAGTTGATCTGGCGATTCTAGATATCAAGCTTAAAAAATTAAGTGGTGTACAGGTATTGGAAGAGTTGAAAAAACGATCTCCTTCCCTTCGGGTTTTAATGCTTACAGGTTATCCCAGGATT
>JAYEHB010000353.1:0-6551 GCA_034659375.1 Thermodesulfobacteriota bacterium | reverse complement strand
AGGGAGTTGGAATAAAATAATTATCCAAATTTTGTGCAGGATTTTTGTTCGTCTTCAAGGTGTGATGACAGGTGCATAGTGAGCTATGTGCCTGTCATCACAACGTAGAAGACGGGCAAAAAGACAAACAAAATGGGTAATTATTTTTTTCCACCTCCCTTAGAACCAAACCCGGCCAGACATTGACATTATAACTGCCACGGGCAGCCTTGGTGGTCTAAGTCTGCACACAACAAATGATGAAAGTTACACTCCTGGTTTGCCAGGACTTTCATATAACCGGCATGGCCGGAGCATGGTCATTCTCATCGGCCACAACAAAATATGAAAGTCAATTATTTTAACTGGTTATGAAGACTTTCATATAAAACCTGAAGGTCACACGTAAAAATATTTGCAGTATTGTCAGCACACGCTGATCATTAAAAAAAGAGGTGTAAATTGAAATCTAGAATAATAGTTATAACATCAGGAAAAGGTGGCGTGGGTAAAACCACGGCCACGGCATCCATTGGTGCTGGTCTTGCCATGGAAGGCAACAGGGTTGCTGTTATTGACATGGACATAGGGCTAAGAAATCTTGATGTGGTAATGGGCTTAGAGAACAGAATTGTTTTTAACATTATCGACGTGGTCAATGAAAGATGTAAAATAAGCCAGGCTGCCATAAGGGACAGAAGAATTGAAAATCTTTTTCTTATCCCTGCGTCCCAGAGTGACAATAAAGATGTTCTCACAACAGCTGGAGTCATGCGTCTGGCAAAGCTGTTAAAAAAAGAATTTGATTATGTTATTATGGATTCTCCTGCAGGCATTGAAAGAGGATTTGAGAATTCTGTTGCAGGTGCAGATGAGGCTATTGTTGTATGTACTCCTGATGTTTCATCCATCAGAGATGCTGACAGAGTGATAGGACTTCTCTATGCCCGTTCCATTGCTCCAAAAATTATTGTAAACAGAATTGTTCCCCAGATGGTTGCCAATGGGGACATGTTAAGTCACGAAGATATACTTGATATCCTTTCCGTGGAGCTTGCAGGATTAGTCCCCATGGATGAACAGGTTGTTATTTCAACCAATACAGGAATGCCCCTTGTCATGCAGCATCAATCCATAGCAGGCAAGGCTTTCATACGTATAGCAAAGAGACTTAATGGAGAGAGTGATCTTCCCATTGAAGTTCCTGAATATAAAAAAGGTATGTGGAACAGATTTTCAAAAAGATTCAGTTTAAAAAGATAAGGAATATTTATGTTTAACGAACTGCTCAAAAAATTTACCGGCCGTAAACCAAGCAGCAATTCTGCAAAAAAAAGGCTGCAGTTTGCCCTTGTCTATGATAAACTTGAGATAAATGACAAAACACTTGTCAATCTGCAAAATGATCTGGTTGAAGTTATTTCCAGGTATTTTGAAATAGACACGGAGACTCTTCAACTTGAAGTTCAACGGGATGAGGATGTGTCTGCTCTGGTATTTAACACCCCAATTCTCAATATAAAAAGAAGCCTTGCCTGAGAAAAGTATTGTTCTGCTTTAGATATATTTTTTTTCAATAATTTGAAACAGGCGTTCCCCCGTGGCAAGACCAAGAGAGATAAAATCAGGCCCATATATTTTGCCTGTATTGGTACGAAATGTATCTTTTATCTGGGATATTTTTTTCATTCCGCCTGGATATCGTTTAATGAATTCGTTTAAAGGGGTTTTTAAAAAAATGACCATATCCCATACTGTATGAGTAAAATTATCCAAACCCCACCGGAACTTGTCGGCATCATACAGTGAATCAGATATAAGGGAAGCCTTACAATCTTTGATACTATTACTCTTTTGCTTAAACGCTTCATGTTCTCTTATTGCAGCCGAGATAAGTGAGATCTCATCTAAACTAAAAGGGTATTTCTCCTTTTTCAGAAAAGATTCAGCAAAAACAGCCCCTTTTTCAGCATGTTTTTTTTCTTTTCTTTTTATGTCATGTAAAAGAGCTGCTGTTTGTGCAAGCAGCATGTTTCTTTTTATCTCTTCCCCAGGTGCTGTTCCGCCATGGTGCCTGTTCATTTCCACCTGTACCAGGGCTCCTGCATCCTGGCTTACCAGGATGGAATGAAGCATTCCATGTCCGAAATCATCTTCAATCAAAGGGGTGATCTCCTTTGCAACCCTTAAAAGAATTGGGTCTGAGGCAAGCATCTTTTTTGCGGCTGCAACTTCATCTGGAAAAACTTTGTAAAATTTCGGTTCTGGTAAGCCTGCTACTATTTTTCTTGCATCTTCTCTTAACTGAAGATAAACCGTTTTCATAAAAACCATATATCCCTTATTTCTTTTTATGTTATATGAAAATCCGTCCAAACGACTATAATCATTGGACTTTCATTTTTTGTTGTGGCCGATACAATGACCACGCTCCGGCCGTGCCGGTTATATGAAAGTCCGTCCAACATACTGCAATCGCATGACTTTCATTCTTTGTTGTGGCCGATGCAATGACCACGCTCCGGCCGTGCCGGTTATAAAAAAGGGGGACAGATTTAAATCTGTCCCCCAAAACAAAACAGGATAGCTTCTCCTATTCTTTCTTTTCGGTTGAAGGGGGAAAGGCAATCTTAATGGCCAGTTCCTGCAACTGGGCAGAAGATGTTTGTGATGGAGCACCTGTAAGAAGACATGTTGCTTTTTGAGTCTTTGGAAAAGCAATGACATTACGAATGGAATCTTCCTGACAGAGAAGCATGACAAGCCTGTCAAGTCCAAAGGCAAGCCCTCCATGGGGCGGTGTACCTGAAGAGAGAGCATCAAGGAGAAAACCAAATTTCTCATTGGCTTCCTCTTTGCCAATACCAAGAGTTTTTAGAACTTTTTCCTGAAGTTCACTGGAGTGGATACGTATACTGCCACCTCCTATCTCTGTTCCATTTAAGACCATGTCATAGGCCCTTGATTTAACCTCCAAGGGTGCTGTGTCAAGTTTCTCAATATCTGTGTTCACAGGAGCTGTAAAAGGATGGTGAAGAGCCTGGTACCTTTTTTCTGTCTCATCATACTCAAGCAGGGGGAAATGTGTTACCCATACAAATTTGTAGACATTCTTGTCAATAAGCTTAAGGCGTTTTGCCAGTTCATTTCTCAGCTGACCAAGGGCTTCATTGGTAATTGCAGGAGTGTCAGCCACAAAAAAGATAATATCGCCAACTTCCATATCAAGACGTTGGGCAAGGTCCTTTTTTTCTTTATCTGTAAAAAACTTTGCAATGGGAGACTGCCATCCATCCTCTTTTACTTTTATCCATGCAAGGCCCTTTGCCTGGTAAACAGCTGTAAAGTCAGTAAGCTGATCAATCTCCTTTCTTGTAAAACCAGCACATCCCTTTGCATTAATGGCTTTGACAAGACCACCTTTTTTTACAACACTTGCAAACACTTTAAACCCGGCATCCTTTACAATATCTGAAATATCACACAACTCAAGAGCAAATCTCATGTCAGGTCTGTCAACACCAAACCTTGAAATTGCTTCATCATATTCCAGCCTTTCAAAGGGAGGCTCAAGATCAATCCCCTTTACCTGTTTAAAAACCTCTTTTATCAACCCTTCAGATATTTCAATAATCTCATTTTCATCAACAAAAGACATTTCCATGTCAATCTGGGTGAATTCCGGCTGGCGGTCAGCTCTTAAATCCTCATCCCTGAAACATCTCACTATCTGATAATATCTGTCAAATCCACTTATCATGAGAAGCTGCTTAAAAAGCTGGGGAGACTGGGGCAGTGCATAAAACTCGCCCTGACTCACACGGCTTGGTACCAGATAATCCCTTGCACCCTCAGGCGTACTTTTTGTTAAAAAAGGTGTTTCAATATCAATAAAACCATTGTCATTGAGATAATTTCTAATGGCCATGGATGCCCTGTGCCTTGCAAGTATATTATTCTGAAGTTTAGGACGTCTTAAATCCAGATGCCTGTGCTTAAGACGTACACTTTCAGATGCCTCAACTCTATCTTCAATCTGAAAGGCAGGAGTCTTTGCAATAGAAAATATTTTAAGCTCATCAACCAGAATTTCAATGGCGCCTGTTGCCATGCTGGGGTTGAGCATATCACCAGGTCTTTTAGCAACCTTCCCCTTTATTCCCAATACATACTCACTCCTTATATCCTGGGCCTTGCCATGGACTTTTGCAGCAATCTCAGGATTAAAGACTATCTGGGTTATTCCCCCACGATCCCTTAAGTCAATAAAGATCACACCGCCATGATCCCTGCGCTTCTGTACCCAGCCCATGAGTACAACCTCTTGATCAACATCTGCATCTCTTAACTGACCACAAGTGTGGGTCCTTCTCATATCTTTAAGTAAGTCTGTCACGTATGATTCCCCTGTATAAATTTATCAATTTTCCAAAAAAAGTATGCCCTGGTCAGGCCTGACCCCGGCGTTTAATTAATTTTTGTTGGCTACCGCCATAAAGCGGGACATTTTGAACCGGTTGATGAGAGTCTTTCAGCTCATAAGCTTATAAACAGAGAGCCCTCTAAGAGCCTTATTTTTTGAGGTGTCTCGGCTTATGTCCGTAGCCTTTTTGTTAACTCAAATGGTTTAAAATCTCTTCCAGTGTGTTTTCTGCAGAAACTGTTATCTGTTCATGATTAATCATATTGCGTAGAACAAGAGCATTGTTTTCAAGCTCATTATCACCCATAATAAGAACCTCTGCTGCATTAAACTTATCTGCTCTTTTCATAAGACTTTTCAAGCTTCTCTTTCCAAAATCAATTTCAGTTCTGATCCCTTTAAGATTCAGTTCAGAGCTTAAGAGATATCCCTTTTCCACGGCCTTGTCTCCCAGAGCAATTATAAAAAGATCAGGCCCGGGATATTTTTTCTCTTCCTCTAATTGAGCAACTATCTCTGCTAACCTGTCAAAACCAATGGCAAATCCAATTGCAGGGGTTACAGGCCCCCCAAGCTCCTTTACAAGGGCATCATACCGGCCGCCGCCTGCAACTGAACTCTGGGCTCCAAGAGCAGATGTCTGGATTTCAAAGGCAGTTCTTGAGTAGTAGTCAAGTCCCCTGACCAGATTTTTATCCACAAAAAAATCAACTTTCTGCTTTTTTAATATATCTTTTACTGTATCAAAGTGGTCACTACATTCATCACAGAGAAGATCCAGTGGTGAAGGAGCATTTTTAAGAGCCTCTCTGCAGGCAGGAACCTTACAGTCAAGGGTTCTTAAAGGATTTTTCTCCATGCGCCTTATGCAGTTACTGCAAAGGGCATCTCTCTTTGATTCAAGAAAGGCTTTTAATTCTTTGTGAAAACCAGGTCTACAGTCAGAGCATCCAAGGGAATTCACATGGGCTTTAAGATCAGTAAGTCCCAGCCTTTTAAAAAGCTCATTAAGAAGCAAAATCATCTGGGCGTCAATATATGGAGAGGATATACCAAAAACTTCTGCATTGATCTGATAAAACTGGCGGTATCTTCCTTTTTGGGGCCTTTCCCTTCTGAACATGGGACCAATGGTGTAAAGTTTTTTCACAGGATCTGCAGCATACATTTTATGCTGAATATATGATCTGACAACAGATGCTGTTGCCTCGGGCCTTAAAGTGAGTTTATCGCCTTTTCTATCGGCAAAGGTGTACATCTCCTTTTCCACAATGTCAGTTGCTTCGCCAATGCTCCTTGCAAAAAGTTCTGTCTTTTCAATAACAGGAAGACGTATTTCCTGAAATCCAAAATCTTCAAAAAGGGTTGACGCTGTTCTTTCAATCTTCTGCCACAGGGCTGTATCCCCTGGTAAAATATCTCTAAAACCTCTTATGGTCTGTATCATTTTTTCTGCACCTGCTTTTCCAGTAAATATTCGGCTTATAATATAAATTATTTACCTTTCCACAAACAATTATCAGTTAAGGTTGTGCGGAGGCCTGACCCCGTTCAATGACCCCGTTCAACACGAAAATTAGAATTAAGAACTTAAACATAAACTTATTTTATACCTTAAAAGCCATTAGACAGTCAATAATTAATTAGGCATTGATCATCACTTTGGGGCCAATGTCTCTTCTTAACCCGGTATATTGAAAAATAGAGTACCAGACAATCAGCCTTTTAAAAATTTTCAGTTGATTTTGATTCACAAAATGATCAAACAATGATAAAAAACCATTAATTAACTCAACTTTCTGACCTTATTTTTACCGGTTAAAGTCTCAAAACCCTATCGGGGTCAGGCTTTGTCAACGGGGTCATCAACGGGGTGCACAATCCAGAAAGTTGAGTTAAATAAGGGAGAGCATTGCTGACTTCTTGACAATACTCTCGGTTTAGTCTATAAGTTGATGTCTGGAATATTAACCTTAAGGCTTGATCTGGATAGGGCATAATAATTGATAATTGATAATTGATAATTGATAATTGATAATTGATAATTGATTTGTGTCGTTATCAAACCTTGAAGATAATTAACCAAAAAAGTCAAGATGATGACAATAACGAAAGCCCCCACCATCAAGTGGCCGAATATAAAACCAGT
>JAYEHB010000352.1:0-6557 GCA_034659375.1 Thermodesulfobacteriota bacterium | reverse complement strand
CTGCAAAAACCCGTTGAAACCATGTCAAGACGTTCAATATTTTTGGAAAAATTCATAACACACCCCTCTTCCATGCAGTGACCAAAGTTCATTAGATGACCAAACTCATGCATGGCAACCTTTACTGTTCTTGTGGGATCCTGCTTCAGCCTGGCAAGCGAAACAAGTGCACACCTGCCCCCCATCCTTGCCTCACCAAGAACAAAAGAGAATACTGGAATAAAGAGATCTGCATCAACAAGGGCAATCACCTTGGTAATGCCTGAAAACTCCATGGCTTCAAGTTTTTTTATGATAAAACCGGCATTATACTGAATTCTTCTTTTGTCAAAAGCATAATGGGGATGTTCAAGAACAGGCAGGAGATGGGTTCTTACACCAAGTTCTTCTAAAAACGAACCAGCAACAGCCTTTAAAAATATTTGATCTATTTCACCAACAGGCTGGATACCTACATTGAAATAATTTTGATCCATTTTCTGGCATCCTTCATATCAGCATAAAAGTACTTTACACTTCTTTTGTGGAAAATACCTTTAAATAGGGAATGCCCTCAAAAAGTGTAAAGTACGTATGAAGGATACCCATTTTTTAAGGCTTTTCCAGATCATGGCGTTTTATCATTCTGTGAAGAGTGGCTCTGCTCACCCCGAGAATGTTGGCAGATATAGAGATATTCCATTGATTATCCTGGAGAATTTTTTCAATATGTTTTTTTTCCATATCATGAAGAGTAAGGAGAGCTGCACTTGTTGAAGCTGAAGAGCCGGACTTGATAAATCTGAAATCATCAAGAACAAGGGTTCTTGATTTTGCAAGCACAACTGCCCGTTCAACTGCATTTTCAAGTTCCCTTACATTACCGGGCCAGTCATAGGCCTGTAAATATTTCATTGCCTGCCTGTCAACCCTGTCAACCTTTTTAAAGGTCTCATTCCTGTATTTTTCAAGAAAACAAGCTGCAAGCAAAGGAATATCATCTCTTCTTGCCCTAAGTGGTGGAATCTCAATTGCAACAATATTTACCCTGTAAAAAAAATCAGTTCTAAACCTGCCTGATTTTATTTTTTCATCAAGATTCTGGCGGGTTGCAGATATCAACCTGAAATCCACATCTATCTGGCGGGTCTCACCCAAACGAGTTATTTTTTTATTGTCAAGAACCCTTAAAAGAGCCACCTGCATTCTCTGACTTATCTCTCCTATTTCATCAAGAAAAAGAGTTCCCCCTGATACAACTTCAAAAAATCCTTTGCGGGTATGAGAAGCTCCTGTAAAGGCTCCCTTTCCATGGCCAAAAAGCTCACTTTCTAAAAGCGAATCAGGCAGAGCACCACAGTTTATTGGAACAAAAGGAAAATTCTTTCGAAGGCTCTTTGCATGAATAGCCTTTGCAACAAGCTCCTTGCCGGTTCCGGTCTCGCCTAAAATCATAACAGGTGCCTCGGTCTCAGCAACATCTGTAATCAAGGTATAGATCTTTTTCATGGCCTCTGATTCACCAATGATATTATCAAATCTGGTGATCTTATCCAGCTGTCCCTTGAGATATTTATATTCAGAATCAAGTTTTTTATGAACTGCTATTTTCTCCATAACAAGGGAGAGATGATCAGGCTTAAAAGGTTTTAAAAGATAATCTGAGGCACCTGCTTTCATGGCCTTTACTGCAGAATCAATGGAACCAAATGCTGTTATGATGACCACTGCAGTATCTGGATAAGACTCCTTTACCTTTTCAAGAAGTTCAAAACCGCTCATACCAGGCATTTTCATATCAACAAAAAGAGTATCAAAACTTTGTTTTTCAAGTTTCTCCAAAGCGTCATCACCAGATGAGGCAGTTTGTGCATCATAGCCTTCCCTGCGAAACCAGTGATAGAGTGATTCCCTCACCACAAGCTCATCATCAACCACCATTATACTCATATTTGCATTCATTGCCTGCCCCTTTTACAATTTCACATTGCTGGATTAAAGTACCGGGTTTTTTAGTCAACTGCGACAACAGGGAAAGCCTGAACCTGCAGGTCCGATAATTGCCGTGTAATCTCGTTTTCAGTCAACTCCAACAACAGGGAAAGAAATTATAAATAAAGCCCCCTGCCCCGGCCTGCTCTCAACCTTTACATCACCCTCATGATCTTTGATTATCCCGTAAACAATGGAGAGTCCAAGACCTGTTCCCTCTCCTGCCTCTTTTGTTGTAAAAAAAGGATCAAAGATACGTTCCATATCCTTATCACCGATTCCGCATCCATTATCTGCCATTTTAACCCATGCTTTTTTATTATCCCTGTCAAGCCCTGAACTGATATTAAGACGGCCCCCTTTTGGCATGGCATCAATTGCATTAAAAATCAGATTAAGAAAAGCCTGCTGCAGCTGATTAATATCCCCATGCACAATAAGAGAAGACGGGCCAAGAGATATGTCTAATTCAATACCTGAGAGCTCAAGCTTATGACCTGTCAGGGAGAGTACAGTATCAAGGATATCATTGATATCTAAATTTACAAACTCAAGAGCAGATTCCCTGGAAAATGCAAGCAGTCCTGAAACAATTTTTCCGCACCTTGCAAGTTCCCTTGACATATGGGATAAATACCCCCTGCACTCCACAATAGCATCCCTGTCAGGATTATCATCTGCAAGAATTTCCTCCATAATAGCACTAAAGGTTAAAAGCCCCTGTATGGGATTATTTATCTCATGGACACTGCTTGCAACAAGTTTTCCTAAAGATACCAGTCTGTCCTCCTGGATTACCTTTTTCATATCAGCTTCAATTTTTTGAACCTTTTTTTCCCATTGATGGGTCATCTCAAAGGTAATATCCCTCCACAGCTCAATAACACGAATAACATCACCTTGAGAATTCATTACCGGGTATGCTGCAATATTAAAATAAAATGTTTTATCGTCCAGAGAGTACTCATGAATTATATGGGATGATTTACAAGTTTCAAGGGTTTTTATGACAGGGCAGTCAAACCCTGGCTCTTCAGAAGGACACGGTGCAAAAAACCCCTTTACAACTTCATAACATTTTTTCCCGATAACATCTTTTTCCTCTTTTTTAACAGCCCTTAAATAGACTTTATTGGCATCAACAATGGTAAAATCAAGCTCAAGCACAACAACACCAAGGTTTGCCTGGTGAAATAAAATATCATAATGCCCCCTGTCCAGAGCAGCCTGTTCTTTTACACTGATAAGACTCTGATTCATTTCAAAGAGCTTTCTTAAAAGCCTTCCAAAATTATGCTCAACAACACCCACACCACTGGGCCTCATGGCTACCAAATCAGGAAGAGCCTTGTTATTTGTAAGCTCAATCACAGCATCAAGATCTTGAATCTGAAAAAGATCTTTAAAATTATCAGTAGTAAATATACCCATTTTTTTTGCCAGAATCATACCCTGGGCATGGGGCTTAATGTCACACACCCCGACAATCTCTATATCAAGATATGAAAAAGATTCACGTTCAATAAGATTGAGAAAAAAACTGCAGGCCCTGCCACCGCCGACAATTGCCAGGTTATATTTTGCCTTTTCCATATTCTTAGAATCCATGATCTCTCCTATTGAAAATATTAAATCTGCAAGGTAACCATGCTCCGGCCGGTTTCTGCCCTTTAGTTTCTTAACTCAACTTTCTGGATTGGGCATGTCAAGGTCTGGACGCTGCGTGGGGTCAGGCTTTCGTTATTGTCATTATCTTGACTTTTTTGGTTAAATTATCTTCAAGGTTTGATAACGACACAAATAACAAAAGCCTGACCCCGATATGGTTTTGAGACTTTAACCGGTAAAATTAAGGTCAGAAAGTTGAGTTTCTTAATTCTTATTTTCGTGTTTTTTTAGCAAAAGAATTAATAACCTGAAGGTCACACGTAAACCCGTTTGCGTGTGACCTTTAGGTTAAATTCTGGTTTGTCCAGGTTAGGGTATACCGGTTTATGTGGTACTTATGCAAAAGATCTGTCAAAAAGATCTTTAAGGGCTTTTTCAGCATCTTCAGAAAGATTACGTGTACCTGTACCTGCAAAGGTTTTATGGGAAATAATGGGGGTTACTTCCTGCCACTTATTGTCTATCCAGGAAAACCATGCTTTTCTGTCCTGCTCATAGACAAAAACAGGTCTATTGAAAAGCCTTGCAAGTTCAACAGCCCAGCCTGTCCCACCTTTAACAGTATCATCCGGAAGTATCCACCCAACAACAAAGACCTGATATCCATTGTTAACCATATGGAAAATAGACTGAAAAACCTTACGAATTTTTGCAACCTTTGAAAAATTCCTGTTCATACGAGCAGAAACAATATCCATGCTGATATCACCTTTTTGCAGCTCTTCAGCAGTCAAAACCTTGATACCTGAAACACGTTCAATATTATGCCCTTCAAATGAAAAATTAACCTCTTTAATTCCAAAACGCTCTGCCTGCCTGCCAAATTCTGCTTCAGCACCTCTGTGCCCGCCACTGTATAATGTAACCTGTGATAAATCGTTCATTTCACTTTACTCCTTTATTTTTTATGTGAAACTCCGTCCAAAATAGACTGCAATGATAAAAGTTTTATTCTTTGGTTTCTGCCCTTTAGTGTATGCCGATTATAAACAATTGAAAAAACTAAAAGCTGAACTTAAAACGACTGGAAACTAAAAAAATGTAAATTTTCATTGGTTTGTAAACAATATATAAAAACAATTCATTTTTATCAATACTAAATCAACAAAAAATTGTCAACGGGGTCAGTTGTCAACGGGGTCAGGCCTGCGAGTGTCAACGGGGTCAGGCCTGCGAGTTTGTCGTCTTTGTCCGTTTGCCTGTTATGCAATTTCAGTTGTCAAAGACGACAAACTCGCAGGCCTGACCCCACCCGCAGCAAAATTAGAATTACTGTATCTATTGACAAAAAACGTTTGTAACGATAAATTGCATTATTATGAAAAAACATGAAAAAAAATATTTAAAAAATTATAGAGAGCCGGAATACCTGGTTAACAGTATTGATCTTAAATTTGATTTGGAAGAGGAAAAAACAACAGTCACCTCCCTAATGAAAATCAGACGTAATCATAAAACTGCAGATGAAACCACTCCCCTTGTTTTGGATTGCAAAGATCTTGAAATAACTTCAGTTGTTGCCGGAGGTATGGTGCTTCTAAAGCATGAATATGAAACAGGTGAGGATTATTTTAAGCTTAACAGGGTTCCTGAAGAATTTACACTTGAGATTACAACCCTGCTCAAGCCCGGTGACAACACCTCCTTAGAAGGGCTTTACAAATCAGGCACAACGTTCTGCACCCAGTGTGAAGCTGAAGGATTCAGAAAAATCACATGTTTTCCTGACCGGCCCGATGTAATGGCAAAATTTTCATGCATAATAACAGCTGATAAAGAGAAATACCCGGTTCTTCTCTCCAATGGAAATCTTATCAACAGTGGTGAACTTGCGAATAACAGGCACTTTGTAAAATGGGAAGACCCGTTTAAAAAACCAAGCTACCTTTTTGCCCTTGTTGCAGGTGATCTTGTCTGCATTGAAGATAATTTTAAGACCTGTTCAAATCGTAACACAATCCTTAAAATTTATGTGGAAAAGGAGAATATCGACAAGTGCGATTATGCCATGAAATCCCTGAAGCAAGCTATGAAATGGGACGAAGAGCAGTTTGGCAGAGAGTATGACCTTGATCTTTATCAGATTGTGGCTGTTAATGATTTTAATATGGGTGCCATGGAAAATAAAGGTCTTAATATTTTTAATTCCCGATATGTTCTTGCAAAGCCTGAAACAGCAACTGATAATGATTTTTTGAATATCCAGACAGTAATTGCCCATGAATATTTTCATAACTGGACCGGCAACAGAATCACCCTGCAGAACTGGTTCCAATTAAGCCTTAAAGAGGGTTTGACGGTATTCAGGGATCAGGAGTTCTCTTCAGATATGAATTCAAGGGGTGTCAAACGAATAAACGATGTGAAAAAGCTGAGGGCCCATCAGTTTCCTGAAGATGCAGGTCCCATGTCCCACCCGGTAAGACCAGAATCCTACATTGAAATGAACAATTTTTATACTTTAACTGTCTATGAAAAAGGTTCTGAAATTATCAGAATGATCTTTCAGCTTCTTGGAAAAAAACTTTTCAGAAAAGGCATGGATCTATACTTTGAACGATTTGACGGCCAGGCTGTAACAACTGAGGATTTTGTCAAAACCATGGAGGATGCTTCCGGCATTGATCTGTCCCAGTTCCGGCTCTGGTATTCCCAATCCGGTACTCCAACAGTTTCCATGACAAGATCATATGATCCTGAAACAAAAAAACTTTCCATTGATCTTTGCCAGCATATTCCTGCTGCCAAAGATAATAAAGATAATAAGGATAATAAGGATAATATTTCTGCCCGCAAAAACCACAACGAGCATAGTTCTGCAGCAAAAAATCAAAGTATGAAACAGCAGCCCATGCATATTCCGGTTAAAATCGGATTTATAGATAAAAACGGGCAGGATATAACACCCCGCGGGAAAT
>JAYEHB010000351.1:0-6579 GCA_034659375.1 Thermodesulfobacteriota bacterium | reverse complement strand
AGCCTCGTGGTTGGGCTGCTCGTAGAGGAGCTATGCTCACAAAGTGCTCATGCTTTCAACCACGGATCAAGATGTCAATCTCTTTTAAGGCTGCCTCTTTGCCAAGTTTTGATTTTGCAGAAAAGAGAATAAAATCTTTTTCTTCTCTTGCAAGGGCGGCGGCAATAATCTTTAACCGTTTTTTTTGTGCTGTTTTTGAAAGTTTGTCTGCTTTGGTGAGAACAGTAAGACAGGCAATGTTATGGGAGGCAAACCACTCTGTCAGTTCAAACTCCTCTTTTCCGGGTTCCCGTCGGATATCTATTAAAAGAACTACTCCCATAAGGCTTTTTCTGGAGGAGAGGTAGGTCTTTACCATGGGTCCCCACTGGGCACGGATTTTTTTGGAAACCTTTGCATATCCATAGCCTGGAAGATCCACAAAAGAGAGGTCCATATTAATTTTAAAAAAATTAATAAGCTGTGTACATCCAGGCTTTGAACTTGTCTTTACCAGTTTTTTCCTGTTGAGCAGCGTGTTGATAAGTGAGGATTTCCCCACATTGGATCTGCCTGCAAAGGCAATCTCAGGAAATTCCGGCTCAGGATACTGGGACGGCTTTACTGCACTTTTTATAAATTCTGTCTGTTTTATAATCATCTCGTTGTCTGTTTTGTCTTTAAATAATTTTCCAGCCGGTCAAGGCCTTTTTCAAGATTTTTCATGGAATTTGCATAGGACAATCTTAGATAACCTTCTCCATTTGCACCAAAAGCAATTCCAGGAGTTACACCCACATGGGCTTTTTCAAGAATGTCAAAGGCCAGGGAGTATGAATCCTTTGAGATATGTTCTGCATTGGCAAATATGTAAAATGCTCCGGTTGGTGTAACTGTTATACCAAGTCCCATCTCCTGAAGCCGTTTTACCATATACTTTCTGCGCTTGTTATAAATTCTTTTCATCTCAAGGGTCTCTTGTTCTGCCTCGGCAAGAGCTCTTGTTCCTGCAATCTGCATCAGGGAATTGGCAGAGATGAAAAAATTCTGCTGAAGAACCTGTAGAGGACGCATAAAATTTTTTGGAGCAATGAGATATCCAAGTCTTAAGCCTGTCATGGCAAAGAGTTTTGAAAAACCATTGAAAACAAAAGCATTGTCTGTGAATTCAAGTATTGAATGCTCTTTTCCTTTGTAAACAAGGCCGTGGTAAATTTCATCAGAGATGATTGGAATCTCGTTTAAGGCTGCAAGATCGGCTATCTCTTTCATCCTCTCTTTTGTCATTAGATTCCCTGTTGGATTGGAAGGGGAATTGATAAGTATTCCCCTTGTTTTCCCTGTAATTTTTTCTTTGATTGCCCCGGGGGTATACTGAAAACCTTGATCTTCATATACCGGCACTGTAACCGGTATGCCATCGGCAAATTTGATAAAGTTAGGATAGCATGGATAGTGGGGATCAGAGATTATGATTTCATCTCCCGGATTCACAAGGGCGGAAAAGAGAAGAAGCATGCCAGGGGATGTGCCTGATGTGATAAGTATCCTTTCTTGTTCAATCTCTACATTGTATTTTTTTTTGTAGTATTTACAAATTTCTTTTCTAAGCCTGATATCTCCCAAGCTGTGTGTATAGCCTGTTTCATTTAGCTCAAACGCTTCCATGGTGGCTTGTTTGATACATTCAGGAGTTTTTAAATCAGGTTCTCCAATCTCCATGTGAACCACATCAATGCCTTTGGCCTCCATGGTATGGATCTTTTCAAGGATCTCCATGACAATAAAAGGCGTTATATTTTCAGTTCTTTTTGCAGCCTTGTTTGTATTCATTTACAGTATATTCCCTTACAATACCTTATTTAATGGATATTCAATTATACCTTCGGCTCCCTCTTTGATCAATACAGGAATCAGATCCCTGACAACACTTAAATCCACAATGGTCTCCACTGAAAACCAGTCAGACTGGTAAAGGGAGGCAATGGTTGGTCCATTAAGGCTTGGCAGCAGGGATACGATTTTTTCAATGATAGACTGGGGAACATTCATCTTCAGCCCTACAAGTTTGTTTGCCTTAAGTGCACTTTGAAGAAGCAGGGCAATCTGCTCAATTTTTTTTCTTTTTTCAGGAATATTCCATGCATCTCTGTTGGCAATGAGCTGGGTGTTGGTCTGCATGATTTCATGAATAACCTTGAGGTTGTGAGCCTTGATTGTGCTTTCAGTTTCTGTTATTTCAACTATGGCATCGGCAAGACCTGAAACAATCTTTGCCTCGGTAGCACCCCAGGAAAATTTTACATTAACATCTATGTTCCGCTCTTTAAAAAAACGTCTTGTAAATTGGACAAGTTCTGTGGATATTGTTTTGCCCTTAAGATCTTCAAGCTTTTCCATGGGAGAATTTCCGGCAACGGCAACTATCCATCTGGCAGGCCGTGCACTAACTTTGGAATAGATAAGATCTGATACAACATGGACATCAGATTGATGTTCTGCAATCCAGTCCTGCCCTGTAAGGCCAGCATCTATAACTCCGCTTTCAACGTTAATGGACATCTCCTGTGCTCGGCAGAGAGCACATTCAATGGTATCGTCATTAATTTCCGGGAAATAACTTCTTCCATTAACATTTATGTTCCATCCTGAACGTTTGAAAAGAGATATTGTCGCAGTTTGCAGGCTTCCCTTTGGTATTCCAAGTTTTAGTATTTTTTCCATCTATTTATACACCTCTTTTGGGTCAAATATTTTTTCTTCCACAATCTTAAGATTTCTGTTTTGATCTATTTTTCTGAAAAAGCAGCTCTTATAGCCAAGATGGCATGCGGCTCCTCCAATCTGTTCAACTTTTAAAAGAACAGTATCATTGTCGCAATCGACTCTTATCTCCTTTATCTTCTGGAGATTTCCCGAGGTTTCGCCTTTTTTCCACAGCTTCTGCCGTGATCGGCTAAAGTAGGTTGCCATTCCTGACTTCAGGGTTTCATTCCAGGATTCTTCGTTCATATATGCAAGCATTAAGACATCACCTGTCTTGTGATCCTGGGCAATGGCAGGTATAAGTCCTTTTGTTTTGGTAAAATCAAGTTCCATTGGTACTTAGGTTCTCCTCATCTGTAACTGCCACGGGCAGACCCGGCCATTTTTTACAACAATCTGGTTACCTCGGTTTGTCCATAACAAAGCATGGGTCGAAGACGCAAAGCCAAGTAGCTGTTGGTTACAGATACTTTTTATATGAAAGTCCGTTTAAACTATTGTAGTCATAGGCTTTCATCTTTTGTTGTGGCCGATGCAGTAACCACGCTCCGGCCATGCCGGTTTATATGAAAGTCCTGGCAAACCAGGAGTGTAACTTTCATCATTTGTTGTGTGCAGACTTAGACCACCAAGGCTGCCCATGGCAGTTATATAAAAATTAACTTAAAACTTAAAAACTTATATAAATAGCTTTATTTGTAAAAAAAGTCAATGTTTTTAAGAATTACTGGAGAAGATGGATTGAGGGTTGCATTTTTTATGAACCTTGATATTATGCAACAATATTTACATTACTAACCCGAATATTTACAAAAAAAGAGTAAAATTATAAGATAAAAGTCCTGTAAGTGATTAAAGAAAGGAAAGAAGATGCGAAAAATAAAGTCATTTATAAATGTGAGAAATGTAATGCTGAAGGACGCAGGCTGCATCAGCAAAATGATTTTCTGGATCAGCTGTCTGGTGATTTTAGTTTTTATCCTGGCTGGAATCCATGGACCGGCTGCTGTTGCTGCAGAACATAAGCTGACAATAAGAGTTGGTGCCTATGAAAATCATCCCAAAATATATACTGATGACAAGGGCAGGGTTGCTGGATTCTGGCCGGATCTTATATCCCATATTGCAGAAAAAGAGAACTGGAAAATAGAGTATTATAAAGGGAGCTGGCACCAGGGGCTTGAGAGGTTGAAAAATAATCAGATAGATCTTATGCTGGATGTTGCCTTTACTGAAAAACGAAACAAACTCTATGAATTTTCTGAACTTTCTGTTCTCATGAGCTGGACAAGGCTCTATGTGGATAAAGAGAACAATGAAATCAATTCGCTCAACGATCTTAAAGATAAAAAAATAGCTGCACTTAAGGGAAGTGTCAATGTTGAGGGACCCGGCGGGCTTAAAGAAATTATCAGTAATTTTCATTTAAACTGCTCAATTCTGGAATTTCCCTGTTACTCTGAAGTATTTGCAGCCGTTGAGGACGGTATTGCAGATGCCGGCATAGCAAACAGAAATTATGGAAATAAAAGTACACATAAATATAAGATAAAAAGAACAGGAATAATTTTTCAGCCGGTTGATATAAAATTTGCTTTTTCCAGAAACTCCAGTTCAGCAGCCCGTTTGTTAAAACAGATCAACCATCACATGGAAAATCTTAAAAATGACGAAAATTCTGTATATTTTCAGCTTCTGAATAAATATTTTGAAACTCCAATCGCTGAGAAGAGTGTTGAAACTATTCCTTCCTGGCTGACAAACATATTTTATTTTACTGGTTTTCTGTTTGCGTTTTTCTTTTTGGTGCTCTTTGTTTCAAGGATGGAGATAAAACGGAAAACTAATGCATTAAAGATAAAAAATAAGGAGCTGCGCAAGAGCCGTGAAGAGTATAAATATCTGATAGAGGCGTTGCCTTTATCAATTATCCTGTTTGACAACAAAGGTATAGTAACATTTATCAATAACTGGCACATTCAATTTTTTGCAAAAAACAGATATGATCATAGTTTTTTTATGGGGAAAAAAATTACAGAACTTCCAGGAATTGTCAAAGCCTGCATAATTGATGATATGGAAAAAATGTTAAAAGGGGAAACTGTTGTTCTTGACGCTGCCTGGTTCCCTGAATTCACAGGAGGTGGTTCAGGATACCAGAAAATAAAAGGTGTACCTCTTTATGAAGATGGTAAATGTAAGGGCGGAATTCTGATCGGGGAAGATGTGACAATCCAGGTTCTGGCACAAAAAGAGATTAAAGAGCAGCATTCTTTTTTTAAAGAGGTGATTGATGTCAGCCCTTACTTTATCTATGTAAAGGATATAAAGGGTCGTACTATTCTTGCCAACAAAAAAGTTAAAGATGCATTTGGCCTGACCGATGAAGAGCTTCTGAACAAAACAACCCTGGAACTTGTGGAAGATAAAAAGCTTGCCAGGGCTATCCATGAAGATGATATGAGTGTGATAGAGCAGAGGGTGGAAAAAATTGAACGTGAGGAAGAGTTCCGTGACAAAAAGGGAAATCCCCGCTGGGCATATACTGTAAAGGTGCCCATGAAGGAGAGTGATGGAAATGTCACAAAGATGATCGGGATCAGTGTTGACATTACAAAGCGTAAGGAACTGGAAAAACAGATGAGCCAGGCAATGAAAATGGAATCAGTAGGCCTTTTGGCAGGCGGAGTGGCCCATGATTTCAATAATGTACTGACCATTATCAATGGTCGTGCTGATCTGGCACTTATGGAAATTGATGAATCTGATCCTTTTTACAAAGATTTTACTGAAATCCGCAAAGCTGGAGACCGGGCTCAAAACATAACCCGCCAGCTTCTGGCTTTCAGCCGCAAACAGATTTTTCAACCAGTCATAATTGATCTGAACAGGCTTATTGCAGATCTTGATAAAATGCTTTGCCGTTTTATTGGCGAAAATATCAAAATAGAGAGATCTTTTCAGGAGGATCTTCCATCCATTAAAGCTGACCCCGGGCAGATTGAACAGATACTCATGAATCTTGTGATTAATGCCAGGGATGCTGTTGTTGAGAAAACAGACAGATCGTCTGAAATGAAGATCACCATTGAAACCGGAGAGAAATTTTTTGATGATACTTATATCAGAATGCATCCCGGCAGCAGCAAAGGTCATTATATATATTTTGCAGTGAGTGATACTGGAATCGGAATGGATAAAAAAACAGCAGCCGCTGTTTTTGATCCCTTTTTTACCACAAAACCAGAAGGCAAGGGAACAGGGCTTGGACTCTCAACTGTTTATGGAATAGTGAAACAGAACAAGGGTTTTGTTTATGTTTACAGTGAACCGGGACAGGGCACAACCTTTAAGATCTACTGGCCGTTTCCTGGAATGGAGGCATCTTTCCCTGTTAAAGCAGAGAAAGAAGCAACCATGCTGCAAGGGAATGAGACCATTCTTGTTGCTGAAGATGATGAAGAGCTGCAAAAATTAATCTGTAATGTTCTGGAAAGTATGGGTTACAGGGTATATAAAGCATCCCATGGAAAAGAGGCTCTTGAGATGATGCTTTCCGGCAGGATAAAAGAGAAAATTGATCTGCTTTTCACAGATGTTATTATGCCGGAAATGGGGGGCAAAGAGCTGGCTTGCAAGGTGGTTAAACTTTTGCCCGGCATAAAGGTGTTGTACACTTCAGGCCATACTGACAGCCATATTGTTAAAATGGGTGAACTGGAACAGGGTCTGAATTTTATTCAAAAGCCTTTTTCCATGCAGGCTCTTTCTGAAAAAATAAGAGAGGTGCTATCAATTGAAAATTGAAAATTGAAAATTGAAAATTATGAATTG
>JAYEHB010000350.1:3606-6626 GCA_034659375.1 Thermodesulfobacteriota bacterium | reverse complement strand
TATGGAAAAGATTCAGTTGTATCGGGCCAGCTCATGAACTGGGGTGGAATGTATCTGAAAATTCTTGAAGATATTCACAACAAAACATGGACAAACAAAGATATCTGGTGGCTTGCAGCTGAAAATGCGGCAATTCTTGGAGGCAGCGCTGATGAGCCTGTCAACTTAAAATTTATTGATGATCTTAAAAAAGTTGAGGTTGATTCAGACGATTTTGGAAAAATATCAGCCTATGATCTGGTTATGAAACGTTATGCCCAGATGAAAAAAGGTGTTAAAGATTTTGATCCCTATGACGGCCCAATCAAGGACAACAAAGGCAGCCTCAAAATCAAAAAAGGGGAGAGAGCATCCGTTGATGAGCTTTTAAATATTATGTATTATGTGGACAATGTTAAAGGTTCCATCCCTAAATAGTGGTTAAACAATTATGAGAAAGACTTACAAACTTGAAATAAAAAATATTTCAAAATCATTTCAAGGGATACCTGCCAATCAGGATATAAATCTCTGCATAAAATCAGGCGAAATCCTTGGTCTTTTAGGAGAGAACGGAGCTGGTAAGACCACATTGATGAATATTCTCTGTGGTCTTTATCAGCCTGATTCAGGCAAAATACTGATCAATGACAAAGAGGTGAAAATAAGCTCACCAACTGAGTCTATACACCATGGAATTGGAATGGTGCACCAGCATTTTATGCTGATACAAAACCATTCTGTTCTTGAAAACATTGCCCTTAGCTATGAAAAAACACCGTTTTTTTTCCCAAAGATAAAAATAAGGGACAAGGTTATTGAATTTGCAAAAAAATTCAACTTTGAAACTAACCTCTCAAAACGTGTGTGGCAGCTTTCAGCAGGAGAACAGCAGCGGGTGGAAATCATCAAAGCGCTTTTAAATGGTGCAGACCTTTTGATCCTTGATGAGCCAACATCAGTATTAACACCCTCGGAGACCAGAGATCTTTTTGCCACACTGCGGGATATGAAGGCAAAGGGCCACATGGTGATACTCATCAGCCACAAACTTGACGAAATCATGGATATCTGTGACAGGGTAACAGTTCTTCAAAAGGGAAAAATTGTTGGAGATGCAGACACTGCTTTAACTGATAAACGATCCCTTGCAAAGATGATGATTGGCAGGGACATTATCTTTAATGTTGAAAAAGAAAAAATCCCAAAGGGCAAAAAAGTCCTTAATGTTGAAAAGATTTGTGCCATGGGTGATAAAGGACTGCCTGCTGTTAAAAACATATCCTTTGATATCTTTGAGAATGAAATCTTTGGTATAGCAGGAGTATCAGGGAATGGACAGAGAGAACTTGCCGAGGCAATAACAGGCATAAGAGTCATAACCAAAGGCAGGGTTACCATCAAAGATACTGATATTACCAACAGATCACCAAGGTACATATATGATGCAGGCATTGCCCATGTTCCTGAAGAGAGAATCAAATTCGGCATAGCCCCAGGCCTCTTTCTTTATGATAATGCAATCCTGAAGCAGCATCATCTAAAAAACTTTTCAAAAAAACTTTTTCTTCAGTACTCCAGGATAAAGAAACATACAAAAGCCCTGGTTGAAAGTTATAGAGTAGCAACCCATTCAATCAATGTTCCAACAAAAAATCTCTCGGGAGGTAATATACAAAAACTTATTCTTGGAAGGGAGATCAATGCAAAACCTCCCCTTCTTGTTGCATCCCACCCCACATACGGCCTTGATGTGGGAGCAGCCCAATATTTAAGAGAAGAGCTTTTACAGAGAAGAAAAGAGGGGGGAGCTGTGCTTCTCTTTTCTGAAGATCTTGAAGAAATTTTCGAGTTGTGTGACAGAATTGCAGTAATATTTGAAGGAGAATTTACAGGCATCCTTGATTCCGACGACAAAAGAATCTCAGATATTGGACTTATGATGTCAGGAGCCATGAAAACAGCATGATAAAAATCAAAAGAAGTGACAGATACAGAATTACACCAGTCAGATCCATCATGACCAATATACTTTCCCTGACTGCAGGACTTTTTGCAATCAGTATTATATTTTTGTGCTGCGGAGTAAACCCCATATCAGTCCTTGCAGAGATATTTTCAGGGTCATTTGGCTCCATGTACGGAATCAAGGAGACCATTACAAAAGCAATCCCTTTGATTCTCATAGGCTGCGGGCTTGCCCTTGCATTTAATGCAAAATTCTGGAACATCGGAGCTGAAGGCCAGCTTCTCATGGGTGCAATCTTCAGCACCTGGGTTGGGCTTGCCTGGGGCAATTCTCTTCCTTCATTTGTTATAGTGCCATTGATGTTTGCAGCAGGATTTCTGGGAGGTGGATTGTGGGGAGTTATACCTGCAATTCTAAAAATCAAATTTTCCATTAATGAGGTTATCTCAACTTTAATGCTCAACTATATATGTGCTGAATTTCTCACCATGCTCATTGTAGGACCCTGGAAAGGAAAGACCAGATTTGGTTTTCCCGGCACTGACAATCTTCCTGAGTCTGCATTATTAGGCCTTATTCCCGGTTCAAGAATTCATTATGCAACTTTGATTGTGACCATTTTAACTGCAGTTATTTTATCTATTCTCATATACAAAACCCGCTTTGGATATGAAGTAAGGGTAATTGGAGAAAATCCAGAGGCCGGCAGATATGCAGGAATAGACTTTTTTAAAACAACCGTGATAATAATGGCCATCAGCGGAGGTGCGGCAGGTATGGCAGGAGTTGGAGAGGTGGCAGGCATACACCATTACCTTGGCCATGCTGCATCAATCTCTTCAGGATATGGATTTACAGCCATTATTGTTGCCTGGCTTGCCAAACTCAATCCTTTATATGCCCTGGGCTCAGGCATCTTTTTTGCGGGAATCCTAGTGGGTGGAGATGCAATTCAGATATCGTTCAGACTGCCTGCCGCCACTGTAGAAATTGTCAATGGAACTCTTCTGGTATTTTTAATAATGGGGGATTTCTTTTTAAAAAATAAAATCACTATCCATGGAGGAAAAAA
>JAYEHB010000350.1:0-3506 GCA_034659375.1 Thermodesulfobacteriota bacterium | reverse complement strand
AATAATTACATGGAAGAGATAATAATATCAGTTCTTCAGCGAACCCTCATAGCAGGCACCCCGCTTCTTTTAGGTACTGTGGGTGAAATCATATGTGAAAGATCAGGCATACTCAACCTTGGAGTTGAGGGTGTAATGGCTGTTGGTGCGGTTGTGGCGTTTATTGTAACATTTACAACTGCAAATCCCTGGCTGGGTCTTATGGCAGCCATTGCAGCGGGCATGGTCATATCTCTAATACATGCCTTTGCATCCATTACCCTCCAGGCCAGCCAGGTTGTATCAGGCCTTGCCCTTACAATGCTGGGACTTGGAATATCAGGAATGCTGGGAAAACCATATGTGGGACAACCTCTTACAACCAAAATGAATGATATTGCCATTCCATATCTTTCAGAGATACCCTTTGTGGGAAAGATCTTTTTTAACCAGACTCCATTTTTCTATATGGCGATTATTCTTGCCTTTGGAGCATGGTTTTTTCTTGAACGTACAAGAGTCGGCATACAAGTCAAAGCAACTGGAGAAAACCCCCAGGCAACCGAAACCCAGGGGGTAAATATCACCCGGATCAGATATATGTGTGTAATCATTGGAGGAGGTTTTTCTGCCATGGCAGGAGCCCATCTCTCAACATCCTACAGCAGATCATGGATTGAAGGCATGACAGCAGGCAGGGGCTGGATAGTAATTGCCCTTACAATCTTTGCTCTGTGGAATCCCGGCAGAGCCATATGGAGCGCTTTTTTCTTTGGCGGCATATTTGTGCTTCAATATCTTCTCCAGCCGCTGGGCATATCTCCCAATTTTCTTGCAATGCTTCCCTATGTTGCAACCCTTGTAGTTCTTCTGGTAATGAGCTTAAAAGGGAGCAAAAGACTAAATGCCCCTGCCCAGCTTGGCGAACCATATAAAAGAGGTGAAAGGTAAGACAATAGAACAAGACCATATGATCTTTTTTTGCATAATCCATTCCCTGAATTCTCGTGGCAAAAAACGTGGTCTGTCCCCTATTTTCTCCAATTTTAGAATGATTGGATATCTTGACAAAATAATGAATAACGACCAATATAGTTGGCATTAAAACAATTAAAAACTATTTTTTTGGGTTTTAAATGAAAAGAAAACTTCCAATCAGTGTGCAGAGCGGGTTGAAAAAGCTTGGACAAAATCTCAAAAAGGCACGTCTCAGACGGCGGTTAAAGATGAGTGTGATTGCCGACCGGGCAGGGATCAGCCGAGAAACCTTGTCCAAAATTCAAAAAGGCAGCCCAGGGGTCAGCATGGGCAAGTATGCTGCGGTTATTTTTGCCATTGGCCTGGGTATAGATTGGATGAATCTGGCGGACATTGAAAAGGATGCAATGGGTCAAATGCTTGATGAGGAGAGAGTTCCACGTCGTGCCAGGGATTAGGAAAAGATAGTATGCCAAAAGAGATATTCGTACATGTGGATTTAGAGGAGAAAACCCATTTTGTCGGGCGGTTATTCGTGCATGAACGCCATGGCAGAGAGAGCGTTTCTTTTGAGTATTCCAGCCAGTGGAGGTCCTCCCTTGTATGCTTTCCTTTGGAGCCTGCCTTGATTCTTGGTGCGGGGGCTTACCATACGGACAAAGCACTTTTTGGATCTATTGGCGATTCTGCCCCGGATCGGTGGGGCCGGACGTTAATGAACCGGTTGGAAGCCAGGAGAGCTATCTTGGAAAACCGAGCCGCCAGAATGCTGAAAGAATCCGATTATCTGCTCATGGTGGATGACAGGACAAGGCAGGGGGCTTTGCGGTTTTCAACTGAAAAAACCGGTCTTTTTTTGGCTTCATATAGGGATACGTGCATCCCGCCGTTGATACAGCTGGTAAAATTGCTCAATGCGTCCAGCAGAATTATTACCCATGAGGAACTTGACCAGGATCTTCGGGATCTTGTTGAACCCGGATCTTCTTTAGGAGGTGCCAGGCCTAAGGCTGTGGTGTTGGATACCAATTCCAATTTATTGATTGCCAAATTTCCAAGTCCCAAAGATGAATGGGATGTAGAGCTGTGGGAGTTTTTATCATTGCGGATGGCAAAAAAAGCCGGGATACCTGTCCCGGGATTTAGGCTTGTACAGGTTTTGGAGAAAAACGTCTTGCTCCTTAATCGGTTTGACCGCACAAAAAACAATCTGAGGGTTCCCTTTTTATCGGCCATGAGCATGCTGGGGGCCTCGGATGGCGAAACCAGAACCTATCTTGAAATTGCTGATGCCATACAGGCGTATGGGGCAAATGCAACCCAGGATTTGGCAGATTTATGGCGTAGAATTGTGTTTAATGTCATGGTTTCCAATGTAGATGACCATTTGCGGAACCATGGATTTTTGTATCAAGGAATTTCAGGTTGGCGGCTGTCTCCCATTTATGATCTGGAGCCCACACCTGAACATGTAAAAGCACGGATCTTGAGGACAAATATTGATTTTAACAATCCCACTGCATCTTTGGATCTTGCCTTTAGCGTGGCAGATTTTTTTGGATTAAAACCGGCTCAGGCAAGAAAGATCGCCAAAAAAGTGGGAGAAGCGGTGAAAAATTGGGATAAAGAGGCTGCCCGGCTGGGTGCCGGCAGGCAGGAGATCGAATTCATGAGATCTGCGTTTGATCATGGAGACCTCAGAAAGGCCCTTGCGGATAAAACAATTGTTGCCTTTGATGTTTGCAGCGGAATTTGTGGGGAGTGATACCCTGCAGATCTCCGACTTTCATTTCCCCAATTGTTGGGACGCTGAAAATGTATTTAACTGCCTTGTCCAAGTCTTTGAGTTGTTGTTTGCGTAGTTTCTTTTTTTGCTTAGAAAAAACAGGCGATTGGATAATTTCCTTAATATCAGTCATTCACCCTCTCCAAAAACATATGGAGTCCCTTGACCGGCCATTATTTGTTCTTTTCCTACCAAGATGTCTTGAATGAAAGGTATTGGCAGATCTGGATTTTCTTCAATCATTTGTCCTATTTTAGCCCAGTATTCAATTTGACCAGCAATTGATCTTTTGAATACCTTTGATTTGATCTTTGCTTGTTTAAAAAGATCGTCGGATACTTTCACTGCTGTTGCCATAAATCCTCCTTAACTGAATGATGGTTTCAATTTAACATAAAAAGTTGCTTTATGCAACTTATTGCTTTTCAACATACAAATACTGCGGATAAAACCGCGGATTTTGACGCTGTTCACTGTAAATTTTATAATATCAGGTTGAAAAACTGATCGATCGAAATCAAGGATAAGTATCCTAATCCTGACTTTTAATAAGCCTTCAATAATCAAGAATATCAATTGTAATCTTGATTATGCTGGACAGGAAATACAAATAAAAACTCAGTGATTGCAGTCAGTTGGAAAAACTTTCATATAACCGGCATGGCCGGAGCATGGTCATTCTCATCGGCCACAACAAATTTAGAAAGTCTATCATTGCAGTCGTTTGGACGGACTTTCATATAAAAACATTGCCCACTTTTGA